>JAQBQC010000241.1 GCA_028287205.1 Gemmatimonadota bacterium | reverse complement strand
CAGGAAGATCAGAACGATTGCGCCGATGAACGCGACGATGATCGTTCCCACCATTCCGCCCCCGGCACCGATGCCAAGAGCCGAAAAGAGCCAGCCGCCAATAAACGCGCCCACGATACCGATGACGATGTCACCGAGGATGCCGTAGCCGACGCCACCCACGACCAGCGATGCGAGCACGCCGGCAATGAGCCCGACTACAATCCACCACAGAATGTAGGAACCACTCATGAAATGCCTCCAGAAGGCTTGAGGGTAACGAAGGGGAGCAAGGCAACTCGCGTGCCCTGCTGCGGAGGCCCCCCCGCCGCGGCCTAGTCCGGAGAGGCCATCCCCATGGCGTGATAGCCTTTATCCACGTAGACGACGCTTCCGGTAATGCCGCTCGCGAGCGGGCTCGCGAGGAAGGCCGCGACGTGGCCGACCTCGGTGGCGGTGAGGGGCTCGGTGAGCGGGGAATTCGCGGCGACGTAGCCGACCATCTTCTCGATGATGCCGATCGCGCTCGCGGCGCGCGACGCGAGCGGGCCCGCAGAGATCGTGTTGACGCGCACGCCGAACCGCCGCCCCGCCTCATAGGCGAGCACGCGCGTGTCGCTTTCGAGCGCGGCTTTCGCGGAGGACATCCCGCCGCCATATCCCGGAATCACGCGCTCGCTGGCCATGTAGGTGAGCGACAGCACGGATCCGCCTGCGCGCATGAGGGGACCGAATCGGCTCACCATCGCGATCAGCGAGTACGCGCTCACGCTGAGCGCAGTGAGGTAGCCTTCGCGGCTCGTGTCGAGCAGCGCCTTCTTCACCTCGGGGCCATTCGCGAGTGAGTGGACGACGATGTCGAGCGGCGTGTTTCCATGGTCCTCGACGAGCTTCGTCGCGAGGCCGTCGATCGAGAAGTCGCCCACGCCGGCGTAGCGCTTGTTTTCGCGAACCGATTCGGGAGCGCTCGCGAGCGTCGTGTACTCCGCGTCGAGTGGATGGATCGACTCGAAGGCCAGCTTCGCGCCCGAGGAGAGCACGAGCGACTCCTCCATCTTTCCGCGCTCGAGCAGATTGCGGAAGATATTGAGCGCTGGCGGCCACGTCCCCACGACCACGGAGGCTCCCGCCTCGGCCAATGCCTTCGCGATGGCGAACCCGTATCCGGCGTCGTCCGCCACGCCGGCGACCAGTGCGCGCTTGCCGGAAAGATCGATATTGAGCATGTCGGCTGCGTCCGTTGGCTGTAGTGCGTGCGCAGCGAGTCACGCCGCGGCGAGGTAGCTTACACCAGTAGCAATGAGTCTACCAGTAATGACCGCAATCACAACGCCCGCAACGCCGGCAACGCCCGCGCCGCTCTCGTCGACGATCGGTCCGCGTTTCGCGCGTGGACTCTGGCGCATAGCCGCCGCCGATGCGTCGTCGGGGAACGAGGTCGAGCTGATGCGCGATGGCACGCGCATCTTCGCCGCGATGCTCGACGTGATCGATCGCGCGCGGGAGACGGTAGTCCTCGAATCGTACATGATTGTGAGCGACAGCGTGGGCGAGCGGTTCTCGGTCGCGCTGCTCGCGGCTGCGGCGCGCGGTGTGAAGGTGCGCGTCATCGCCGACTGGGCGGGGAGCCGGGAGACGACGCGCGCATTCTGGCGCACGCTCCGCGAGGGCGGCGTCGACGTCCGCATCTTCAACAAGCCGGGCTTTCGCCGGTGGCTGGGTCTCCTGCCGCGCGATCATCGCAAGGTGCTCGTCGCCGACGAGGAAGTGTGCGTCACCGGCGGGATCGGGCTCGCGGAGGTGTGGTCGGGGTTCGTGAAGCGAAAGAAGCGCGCGCCCTGGCGCGACACCGCGGTGCTCATTCGCGGTCCGGCGGCGATGGACATGGCGCGCGCCTTCGAGACGATGTGGAAGCGGGCGAACTTCGAGGAGCGGCGCGCGGCGCGGCGGCACGTGATTCGGCGCGCGCGCAATTCCGGCACGATTCCGGGGCAAGCGGTGGGCGCGGTGGTCGGGATCATCGAAGGTGAGCCGTGGCGCCTGCGCGTCGCTCGCGCCCTGCAGATCCAGTCGGTGTCCGCCGAAAAGGCGATCTGGATCGCGAGCGCGTACTTCTATCCGTCGAGCGCGGAAATCGAGGCCCTGTGCGGCGCGGCGCTTGACGGCGTCGACGTGCGCGTGCTGGTGCCGAGCAAGTACGATCATCCGTGGGTGCGCATGCTGACGCGCAGCGTGTACAAGCAGCTGCTGCGCAACGGCGTGCGGATCTGGGAGTGGAACGGGATCATGATGCACGCGAAGACGAGCGTGATCGACGGCCGGTGGGTGCGCGTGGGGTCGACGGACTTCAATCCACTGGGCGTCGCGATCAATTACGAGCTCGACGCGGTGATCGAGAGCAAGGAGCTGGGGAATGAGGCGGAGGCGATGTTCTTGCACGACCTCGAGGAGTCCACCGAAATTCGAGATATCTAAGGCGGAATTGGTGGCGCGTGAGCCGGCCGCTCCGTCGCGCTCAACGCATTCGTCGCCCTGTCTCCGTGCCCATGTCTCCCAAAGTCCCCACGCTCGCTGATCCCGGCCCGCGCCCGCAGATGGAGCGCGCGGGGCTGGTGTTGCTCGACGGCTCCTGGCAGTTCGCACTCGACCCGGATGCCGCGTGGACGGTCCCCCAGCAGGTGCGGTGGAAGCGGCGGATCGTCGTGCCCTTCGCGCCCGAAACGCCCGCGAGCGGGATCGCGGATACGAGCTTCTACCTGTCGTGCTGGTACCGACGCACCGTGCGGCTCGCGCCACCCGAGAACGGATCGCGCGTGCTCCTCACCTTCGGCGCGGTGGACAGCGAGGCGCGGGTCTGGGTGAACGGTCAGCTCGTGGCGGAGCACGAGGGTGGGTACACGCCGTTCACCACGGACATCACCGACGCGCTGATCACGGATGGGGCGCAGGAGATCGTCGTGCGTGCCTACGACGATCCACACGACCTCGCGAAGCCGCGCGGGAAGCAGGACTGGAAGCTCAACTCGCACTCGATCTGGTATCCGCGCACCACGGGCATCTGGCAGAGCGTGTGGTACGAGGTCGTGCCGTCCACGTACATCGAGCATCTGCGCTGGACCTCGAATCTCGAGCGGTGGGAGATCGGGCTCGAGGCGTGGCTGGGTGGCGACCGTCATCGCGACGGGATGCGCCTGCACGTGAAGCTTCTGAGCGGCACCACGCTGCTGGCGGACGACACGTACGCCGTTGTCGCGGGCGAGGTGCACCGGCGCATCGCGCTGTCCGATCCCGGCATCGACGATGTGCGCAACGATCTTCTGTGGAGTCCCGAGCGGCCGACGATCATTCGCGCCGAGATCGAGCTGTGGGGCGGGCGCGGCGTGCTGCTCGACGTCGTGCGCAGCTACACGGCGCTCCGCACGATCGGGACGATGGGCGATCGGATCGCGTTGAATGGCCGGCCGTACACGCTGCGCCTCGTGCTCGACCAGGGCTACTGGCCCGAGACCGGACTCACACCGCCCGACAGTGCGGCCCTCCGTCGCGACATCGAGCTCACCAAGGCGCTCGGCTTCAACGGCGTGCGCAAGCATCAGAAGGTGGAGGATCCGCGCTTTCTCTACTGGGCGGACCACCTCGGGCTGCTCGTGTGGGAGGAGATGCCGAGTGCATACCGATTCACGAAGGAATCGGTGGAGCGTGTGACGAAGCAGTGGATGGAGGTGATCGATCGCGACTACAGCCATCCGTGCATCGTCGTGTGGGTGCCGTTCAACGAGAGCTGGGGTGTGCCCGATCTCCCGGCGCGCGAGGAGCAGCGACACTACGTGCGCGCGCTCTACCATCTGACGAAGACGGTGGACGGCACGCGTCTCGTGGTGGGCAACGATGGATGGGAGCACGTGGCCACCGACATCGTCGCCATTCACGACTACGATTCCGATGCGCAGAAGATCCGCGAGCGCTACGACATGGAGCGCGTGCGAGCGCACCTCGTGCAGACGGAGTACTCATCCGGCCGCAATCTCGTGCTCCCGGGTTTCGATGTGGAGGGGAAGCCGATCATGCTGAGCGAGTTCGGCGGAATCGCGTATGCGCCCAAGTCAACCGGTATGTGGGGATACTCGTGGGCGAAGACGGAGGCCGAGTTCGTACGACGGTATCGGGCGCTGGTCGATGTCGTGAACGAGCTCCCGCTGCTGGCCGGGTTCTGCTACACGCAGCTCACGGACACGTATCAGGAGGCGAACGGTCTGCTCTATGCCGATCGCAGGCCCAAGGGGAGCATCAAGAAGCTCTCGCTGCTCGAGCCCACTTCGAAACGCTGACTGCCCCGCCAACGCCGATCTATCTTTCGCGACATGAAGGCAGGCATTTTCGTGGTCGCGGAGCTGGGCGAGCCGGTGCGG
>JAQBQC010000129.1 GCA_028287205.1 Gemmatimonadota bacterium | reverse complement strand
GCGCCTCCGCCTTCATGTAGTCGCGATTGAGATCGAGCATCTGCGCGTTCGGCCGCTGGCCGACACTCTCCGGCCCGTTCTGCTCCGTGCGATTCACCGACTGCGGCTGCCAGCGCTCGTTGCCATCCGCATTGTAGATCGGAATCGCGATCAGCACGATCGAGTCGAGCATGTTGTTCCGCGTCGATGCGAGATCGCGCACCAGCGCCAGGAGCGCCTCTTTCCCTTCCACCTCGCCCGCATGGATGTTCGCCTGCACGTACACGATCGGCCGGTGCAGCGCCCGCGCCTGCTCCGGCGTCGTCACCTGCGGGCGCGAGAGCACGAGCAGCGGCAGCACGCGGCCCTCGCTGGTGCGGCCCAGTTCCTGGCGAGTGACCGGCACGCCCGAACGCCGCAGCGAGTCGAGGAACGCGATCACGTCCGCGTACGTCGACGTCTCCGCATACGACGTTCGCTCGGCCCTCGTACGCGGGAGTGCGCTCGGGTGAGTGCGCTCCCGCGATTCACCGCCCTGCCCACTCTGCCCACCGTGTGCACACGCAGCCGTCGCGAGCAACGCACCGATCAGAATCGAGGCTCGCCTCATGGGTTGAGATGGATCCTGGCGGTACCGAGCGTCTGCTCGACGAAGTCGGTCATCATGGTGAAGAGATGCGTGCGCGAGTTGCCGCCCGAGATCGAGTGCGTGCGCCCCGGATACACCATGAACTGAAACTGCTTGTTTGCGCCCTCGAGCTTGTCGACCAGCTGAATCGAGTTCTGCGGATGCACGTTGTCGTCGCCGGTGCCGTGCACGAGGAGATAGCTCGCCGTGAGTCCCTGCACGTACTTGAGTGGCGCTCCCTCTTCGTAGCCGGACGCGTTCTCGGCCGGCGTGCGCATGTACCGCTCGGTATAGATGTTGTCGTACAGGCGCCAATCCGTGACGGGAGCGACCGAGATCGCGGCTCGAAAGAGCGAACCGCCGCGAAATGAGGTCATGGCCGTCATGTACCCGCCGTAGCTCCATCCCCAGATGCCGATGCGCTCCGGATCGACCCAGCTCTGCGCGCCGAGCCACTTGGCGGCTGCGATCTGGTCATCGGACTCCTGTATTCCGAGATGCTCGTACACGATGTGGCGGAATGCGCTGCCGCGCGCACCCGTGCCGCGGTTGTCGACACTCACCACGATAACGCCCTTGCGCGCGAGCACCTCGTGCCAGAGATAGCGGTCGCCGCCGTAGTCATCGACCACAGTCTGCGACATGGGGCCGCCGTACACGTACATCAACACCGGATACTTGCGCTTGACGTCGAAGTCCGGCGGCAGAATTCGAAACGCATTGAGCTTCGTGCCGTCAGGCATCGGCACCTGAAAGAACTCCGGTGCGCGCGTGATGCCCTTGAGCGTCGCGCGCAGCTCCGCATTGGCCTCGAGCACGTGCCGCGCGCCGCCCGTCGCAAGCGACACGAGCGTCGCCGCGCCCGGGAGCTTTGCGGATGACTGGATGTCCACCATCGCGCCGCCGTCCGGCGAGATGCTCACGCGATGCGATCCCGGCTCCGTGGTCACGCGCATCTCCGAGCCACCCTTGAGCGGATAGCGAAAGAGCTGCCGCTGCATCGGCGTCGGAGCGGCGGCGATCGCGTAGATGTATCCGCGCTTCTCGTCCACTCCGGCGAGCGAGGAGATGTCGACGCCATCGCGCGTCACGCGCCCGACCAGCGTGCCGTCGCGCTTGTACAGATAGTACTGGCGCCATCCGCTCCGTTCGCTCGCCCAGAGAAACATCGTCCCGTTCGACACCCATTTGGGCGTCTGCTCGTCGATGTCGACCCACGCCGAGTCGCGCTCGGTGAGCACCGTGCGCCCGTCGCCACTCGATGCGCTGAGCATGAGGAGATCGATCTGGTTCTGCGTGCGCGGCATGCGCTGGATCGCGACGCTGTCAGCGCCGGCCCACGCCATCGCGGCGATGTACTCGCCTTCACCCGTGTGCAGCCACGTGGTCGCGCGGCTGTCGACGTCCACCACCCCGACGGTCACCTTCGAATTCCTGTCGCCGGGCCGCGGGTAGCGCTCCGGGATCATCTTCGCCGCGAGCGACAGCTCGTCGAGCATCGGAAAGATCGGCACCGGTGACTGGTCGAAGCGCCAGAAGGCGATCTTCTTCGAGTCGGGACTCCAGCGAAACGCGTCGCGGATCGCGAGCTCCTCCTCGTATACCCAGTCACTCGTGCCGTTGATGATCACGTCGCTGCCGTCGTTCGTGAGCGCGCGCTCCTCGTGCGTGGCGAGATCGGTGACGAAGAGATTGTTCGCGCGCACGAACGCGACGCGGCGCCCGTCGGGGGAGAACTTCGCGAACATCTGCAGCCCGGCCGTGGCCGAGAGCGGCGTGACGCGACCGGTGGCCACGTCGAGCAGGTCGTAGACGCCGCGCGTGTTCTGCCGCCAGACGCGAACCGAGTTGTGAAAGAGCAGAATCCTCGCGCCGTCGCGGGAGAGCACGATGCTCTCCACCAGAAGCCTGGTGCCGTTCGACGTGAGTGACTGCGCGGGGGCGATGACCGTCGTGGCTCCGGTCGTCGCGCTCACACGTACGATCTCGCTGCCACCGCCCGCGGCGGGCCGCAGATCGAAGTAGGCGCTGCCATCCGCGAGCCACTGCGGCTCCGGCATGCGTGCCCCGGCGAAGGCGCCGTGCATGATGGCGTCGACCGTCAGCTCGGCGCCGCCCTGAGCGGCGGCCGGAAGCGTGGCGGCAAGGAGGGTCGCGAGAACTATGGATGGTGTGCGCATCACGTCGAGGCCGAAGACGAGGAATTTTACGGGTGGGCTCGCTGGGGGGATAGGTCGCCCCAGCATTGCGCCCACACACGCCCGGCGCGATCATCGCGCAACCTCCAGCGGAGCTCAGCATGCAGCAGGCCTTTACGTCGACCACATTCACCATCGAAGGCTACAAAGTCGCCCGGTCCCTCGGCGTCGTGCGCGGGATCATCGTGCGCTCGAGATCCATCGTCGGAAGCTTCGGCGCCGCGCTGCAGACGATCGTGGGCGGCAACATCACGATCTACACGCAGCTGTGCGAGAAGACCCGCAACGACGCCTTCGACCTCATGATGGGCCACGCCGCGGCACTCGGCGCCAACGCGGTGATCGGCGTGCGGTACGACGCGACCGAGATCGCGCAGGGCGTCACCGAGGTGCTCTGCTACGGCACCGCGGTCGTGGTGGAGCAGCAGCAGTAGCAGAAAACGAAGCGCGCAGCCCGCCGACGTTCGGCGAGCTGCGCGCTGTACGACTCAGTCGCCAACGCTACGGCGCGGGACAGCGATGGGGATCGTTCGGATTGCGGAAGCCCGTGATGCCGGCGCCGCTCACCACGTCGCCACCATGCTGCAGCTGCTCGGTGGACGACGGTGTATTCGGATTGCTCGCTTCCTCACTGGAGCCGTAGTAGAACCGCCCCGGAATCTCATCGCCGAAAGTCGCCGATGGGAACGCCGTGAGCGCCGGAATGCACGTGCGCTTGTAATCGTTCCACACTTCCACGTTCTGGAACATGGCGATGTACTTCTCCGTCATGATCGACTGCAGCGTGGCCGGAATGCTGGAAAGGCCATGGTTCGACCGCTCCTGATTCAGAAATGGCTGCGCAGCCCCTGCGCCGTGGAGCACGAAGTTCGCCTCCGCCAGAATCAGCAGGTTCTCATCGTTCGTGATGATCGGCTGGCGAAAGGTCGCATTGTTGCGGGTTCCCTTGATCCCCGAGATGCCATTCGGCCCGACCGCGCCGTTGACGTCGACACCTCCGAAATTGCCGTTCGGGGTCCTTCCGAAGTACTGGGCACGCCGCGGGTCGCTCTGGGCATTCATAATGTTGACGAGCGTTGCTCCAGCGACGAGGTCATCGCCGAAGCCCGATGAGGACTGGAACTGATTCCACGCGTTCCGCTCGAGCGTCGCACTCGTGTGGAAGGTCGTGAAATCTCCATCGGGCGAGCTGATGCCATTCGTCGCCGCATCGATGGCCTTCTGGTACTCGGAATTGCCGCGCACCTCCACCATGTGCAGATGGTAGCGCGCCTTGAGCGTATTCGCGGCTTCGGTCCATTTCGCCACGTCACCGCCATAGACGAAGTCGTTCGGTCCGGTCCCTGGTCCCGCACCTGCGAGATCGGTGATCGCCTGGTCGAGCTTCGCCTCGATATCGTCGTAGACCTGGAGCTGAGGATCGTAGTGTGGCTGAGCGACGTCGCCAGCGGCCTCGCGATAGGGAATGTCGCCCCAGACATCAGCGGCCGTTCCGATCACCAGCGCCTCCCACACCTCGGCGACTCCCTTGAACTGGAGATCACCCGCGCTATCGGCGCTCGCTTCGATCTTCTTGAGGTCGAGCAGCCCGCCGGCGCCGAACGCGCCGGCGAATTCGGGATTCGTCGTGGCATTGGTGACTGCGTACTGGCTCTCCTGATCCACGAAGCGGCCGCCTACCCCCTGACACTGCTGCATCCAGAGGCACGCGATGAACGGTGTGTTGCCTTCCTGCTCCAGAAATTGCGCCGATTGAACTGCAGTGAAGAGCTGAAGCCTGGTCGCAGTCGCCGGATTGTTCGGATCCGTGCTGGCCTTCTTATCTGTGAGGAAGCTGGTGCACGCCGCGGCGCTGGCCGCGAGCGACACGGCTCCCGCGAGCATCAATGACTTTCGCATGGTGAGTCCTCCGGTCGGTTAGCGGTTGAGGCCGAGTGTGATTACGAACGAGCGCGTCTGTGGCTGGTTGAAAT
>JAQBQC010000128.1 GCA_028287205.1 Gemmatimonadota bacterium | reverse complement strand
TGTCGATCGCCACCCGGTGATCGAGGTTCGCGAGCGTCAGCGCGAGATCGCGCACGTAGGTGGTCACACGCGCCAGGGCATCGTAGTCGATGTACTGCGGCTCGTCCGTCACCTCGTGATAATCCGGGTGATCGCCGCGAGAGAAGTTGATGGACGGAATACCGTAGCGCGCATATGAATAATGGTCAGCCCGACAGTAGTATTGCTCCCTGTCGCCCGGCGCGTCGAACGCATAGTTGAACCTGAACGGAACCGGCTCCTTCGCATTCACGCGCTCGGCCACGTCGCCCAGCTCGGTCGACAGCCGGCGCGTGCCGATCAGCTCGAGATACGCTGGGCCGCCGTTCGCGACGTCAGCCGGGCTCCCGCGACCGATCATGTCCATGTCCAGCTCCGCCACCAGCGAATCGAGCGGCACGGTCGGATGATCGGTGAACCACGCGGAGCCCAATAGCCCCTCTTCCTCCGCCGTGTGCGAGATGAAGAGGATCGACCGCTTCGGCTTCACGGGCGACGCGGCCATCGCCTCCGCGATCTCGAGCAGCGCCACCGTGCCCGACCCATCGTCGTCGGCGCCGTTGAAGATCGAGTCAGCGCGTGGCGCGCGCTGCGCACGCAGAGAGTCGAGCGCATGCGTCGCCCAGGCCTGCGATGCTGCGGCCGGCGTCCCACGCTTGCGCATGGCTGCCGCGAAGTTCGTCACGCGCAGCGAGTCGTGATCGACGGCGCGTCTCGCCACGCCCACGTGATCGTTGTGGGCGCTGAGCACCACGTACTGGTTCCGGAGCACCGGATCGCTGCCGCGCAAAACACCGATCACGTTGCGCGCGGGGATCGGCGGCTCGCGGCCGCTGCGATCGTGAAGGTGCACGGTCTGGTACCACCCACCATTCTCACCGGCGGGAGCGAGTCCGACCCGTGCGAGCTCCGAGGCGATGTACGCCGTCGCCAGCGAGTCGCTGGCCGAGCCGGCGAGCCGGCCCCGCATGGAGTCGGCGGCGATGAGGTAGAGGCGAGTGCGCAGATCGGCAGCTGAAATGGGCGACGTCGTCGCGGCCGTTGCTGCCGTGGTGCTCTGGGCTGGGCCTCGCGCCGGCGCGAGCGCGATCGTGGCGACGACGAGGAGCGACAGGCGGCGCATGGCGTGCTGCATGGCGCAGAAACGTACCGGGCGTCCGCGCCACGGGCCACCGCGTGCTACGTCACGCGTTCGGGCTCACCGTGCTGGCGTGCTCCCCGCCCCGCCATCCCGAAGCTCGCTCGCGTGCGGCGGCCGGAGCGCCAGATCAGCTGCCAGCCACACGAGCTTCGAGAACGGAAAGAGCACGAACGGCGCGATGGCCATGCCCGCCGGAGCGACGATCTCGAGCATGTTCCAGTTCGGATGTGGCCACGTGATGATCAGATACGCGACGAACGCAGCCGCGAAGATCATCTCCGCCAATACGATGTTGAACATCAGCGAGCCCGCCATGTAGTCGTGCCCCTCGCGCTCCACGCGAAGTCCGCACCTCGGGCAGCGCTCGTTCAGCTTGAACCAGTTCCTGAGCAGCCCCCGCGATCCGCAATTGGGACACCTGAGCGTGAGCGCGCGACCGAGCATCGCGAATATTCGACGCGAGCGCACCTTCGCGAACGGACGTTCGATGTCGTGGGGGTCGAGCTGGACCATGAGTGTTCCGACCGTCCGGGAAGCAGCGAGAGGCGGTGTCGCAATGCGACATTCACGCCATCCCACAGCCGGAAGATTAGCCCAGAAAGCTTTCGAGCGCTCTGGCGCGAGAGACGTGGCGCAGACGGGAGAGGGCCTTCTCCTTGATCTGGCGCACGCGCTCGCGCGTGATCCCGAGGAGCGCGCCGATCTGCTCGAGCGTCATCGGCTCCTCACTGTCGAGCCCGAAGTACAGCCGCAGAATCTTCGCTTCGCGCTCCTTGAGCGACGACAGCGATTCCTCGATGGCCTCGGTGAGCGCCTTCTCGAACGTCTGCTCATCCGGCGTGGCGTTGAGCGTGTCCGGCAGGTAGTCGAGGAGACGGTTGTCCTCGCCTGGCGTCATCGGTGCGTCGAGCGAGAGATGGGTTTGCGAGATCGAGATCGTTTTCGCGACCTCTTCCTCGGTGATGTCCATCTCGTGCGCGATCTCTTCGTGCGTGGGCTCGCGGCCGAGCTCCTGGAGGAGCGCGTTGGCGCGCTTGCCGATGCGGTGCAGCGTTCCCGCGCGATTCAGCGGCACGCGCACGATCCGCGACTGCTCGGCAAGCGCCTGCAGGATCGCCTGCCGGATCCACCACACGGCGTAGGAGATGAACTTGATCCCCTTCGTCTCGTCGAATTTGTGTGCGGCGCGGATGAGCCCGAGGTTCCCCTCGTTGATGAGATCCGAGAGGGCGACGCCCTGGTTCTGATATTTCTTGGCGACCGAGACCACGAAGCGCAGGTTGGAGCGCACGAGCTTGTCGAGCGCTTCCGCATCCTTCACGCGGATGAGCTGCGCGAGGCGCACTTCCTCGTCGCGATCGATCAGCGGATAGGCGCTGATGTCGCGAAGATACTGATCCAGCGACCCTTCGTCGTACGACGACTTCTTATGCGAGGGTACGGCCATACGGGGCGGCTACTCCTGCAGGGACCAGCACGAATGCGCGACAGCGCGCTTGCGGAGCGAAGGTAAAACCATCAATCGATCAGCGAACCCGCGCGCCAAGCCGACTCCACCGGATATCGGTGAGCCAGGGAATCTTGTGCGTCACGTCTCGCTCGTAACTGTAGTAGACGATCAAGGGCTTTCCCTTGATCAGAGAATCAGCAACGAAGCCCCAATACCGGCTGTCTTCGGAGTTGTCCCGGTTGTCTCCGAGCATGAAATAGCTCTTCTCAGGGACGATCAGCGGACCCCAAGTGTTACGCGACGGATGGTATCCAACGCTGGCCTGCGCCGTGCGCACGAGATACTGATCCTGCCACCGGAACTCCTCCTCCAGCGGCTCTCCCATCGGGTGTGAATGAATGACGTACTGCTCGTTCTGCATTCGCCCATTCAGCAACAGCTCGCCGTTGCGCATCTCCACGGTGTCGCGTGGCAGACCGATGAGACGCTTGACGTAGCTCTGTTGCGGGTTGAGCGGATACTGGAAGACTATCACATCTCCGCGCTTCGGGGAGCGAATCGCGGGCAACCGCACGTTGGTGAATGGAATCTCGGCGCCGTAGAGCGCCTTGTTCACGAGAAGGAAGTCGCCGACGAGGAGCGTGCGCTCCATGCTTCCCGACGGGATTTTGTACGCCTCGACGCCGAACGTCCGGATCACGATGAACAGCGCGACGGCGAAAATAATGATCTTCGACCACTCCCAGAACCCATCCATCCGCCAGCGCGACCGATTCATCGCGCGCAGCACATGCGCCCGATGCTCATCGGAAACGATTCGCGAGCCGGATGGTGTTGGAGAGTGAGACATCGGCGTCCATCGTGTGGCGGCGGAGTGATCCGGCGGGGGTTCGCTTGCCCGCGAACGGCCGCTCTCCGGGTGACTGATCAGTCGACCGCGAGGCAACTGCAAACGAATTTCCCTGACGCGCGGGCCGATTGCAAGTCGCGCCCGCGAGCCCAGGGGCTACAAAAGCGTCGTAGCGTCGTCGCCATAATTGTCGATCTGCGCACGCTGCAGCGTACCCGAGAAGTCGACGTACCCAACCTTGGTCTCCGAGTAGAACTCATAGACCTCCCATCCACCTTCGCGATGCCCGTTGCCGGTCTGCTTCACGCCGCCGAACGGCAAGTGTGCCTCGGCCCCGATCGTCGGTGCGTTGATGTAGGTGATACCGTTGTCCAGCTCGGTTAAGGCGCGAAAGGCGACATTAACGTCCCGCGTGTACACGGACGACGACAGTCCGTAGCGCACACCATTGTTCACGGCGAACGCCTCCTCCACGCTGTCCACGCGCACGACCGAGAGGATCGGTCCGAAAATCTCCTCCTGCTCGAGTCGCGAGCCCGCTTCGACCCGCGCGAACACTGTCGGCTCGAAGAAGTAGCCGTTCTCGAGGCCCTTCCCGGTTGGACGCTTGCCACCGCACAGCAGATCGGCGTTCTGCGCCTGCCCGATATCCACGTAGCGCTCGACCTTCTTGCGCGACGCGTCATTGATCAGCGGGCCGACGTCCGTCCCCTTCTTGCGGCCGTCGCCGAGCTTCATCGCCTTGGCACGATCAACGAGCTCGCCGAGCACGCGGTCGTGAATCTTCGACTGGAGGATCAGGCGGCTCGTTGCCGTGCAGCGCTGGCCCGTGGTGCCGAACGCGCCCCAGAGCACGCCCTCGAGCGCGAGGTCGGGATCCGCGTCATCGAGCACGATCATCGCGTTTTTGCCACCCATCTCGAGCGAGAGCCGCTTGTGCATTCTGCCGCACGTCTCGCCCACGATCGAGCCCACATCCGTGGAGCCGGTGAACGAGATCGCGGGAATGTCGGGGTGCTCGACGATCGCCGCGCCCACCACCTCACCCGCACCGTGCAGCAGCTGCACGACGTCCGGCGGCAGCCCGGCCTCGAGCAGAATCTCGACGAACACCGTTCCCGTGTGCGGTACATCCTCGGCCGGCTTGAAGATCACCGCGTTACCGCAGAGCAGCGCCGGGAAGATCTTCCATGTCGGAATCGCGAGCGGGAAGTTGAACGGAGTGATGATGCCGCACACGCCGATCGGCCTGCGGAAGCTCATCGCCCACTTCGAGCGCAGCTCGCTCGGCACCGTGTGCCCGAACAGGCGACGACCTTCCGTCGCGGCGTAGTACGCGGTGTCGATCCCTTCCTGCACGTCGCCGCGGGTCTCGGTGAGCGGCTTCCCCATCTCCCGCGTCATGAGCTCCGCGATCTCTTCCTTGCGTGCGACGAGCAGGTCGCCCGCCTTGCGGAGCACATCGCCGCGCGCGGGCGCCGGCGTGCGGCTCCAGCGCTCGAAGCCCTTCTTCGCGGATGCCACGGCGCGCTCGACATCTGCGGCAGCCGAGAGTGGAAAGCGGCCGATGATGTCGGTCGTGTCGGCGGGATTGATATTGTCGAAGTACTCACCGGTGGAGGGCTCGACCCAGGCACCGGCAACGAAGTTCTTGAATGTTTTCATGCCGTAATATCGCAGGAGAAAGGCGAGCGCGTCAGGAGCACATCCACGTTGCGGGGTGCGCGATCGTGGGGAACGCGTAGCCGACGCGCGGGAGAACCTCGAGTCCCGCGAGCACGAGCCCCCACACCACGAGCAGCAGCGACAGCACGTGCGCCTGCGCCGAGCGGTGACGCCACGTCCATACCGCGCTCCACACGCCGCCAACGCCGACCATCGCACTCGCGAACAGATAGGCGAACAACCCCGGTCCGCACCGCACACTGTACGGCCAGAAGAGCATCGCCAGGCCCAGAATGACGGCGAGCACCAGCCGTGCGAACACACCGAACGTGGTCGTGCTTTTCTGCACCTCGGCCACGCGCGCCTTCTCGGCCGGTGCCTTCGCGCCCGAGGTCGAGATCAGCGCGTCATCGGAGATCGACTCGAGCTGCTTGTCGATCTTCTTCATCTCCTTGTCCCAATCAGTGCCTGCCATTGGAGTCCTCTATGCGTGCTCGCGCGTCAGCGCATACCGCTCGATCTTCTTGTAGAGATTCGAGCGCGGCATGTCGAGCAGGCGCGCAGTTTCGGAGACGTTCCAGTCTGTCTCGCGCAGCTTCGTGAGAAGGAAGGCGCGCTCGGCCGCCTCCTTGAACTCTTCGAATGTCTTGCAGTCGGCGAGCGAGCCGAGGCTCGTGGTGTCCGCCGCACGCTGTCCGAGCAGCCGGTCGACGTCGGCAGCGCCAACGCGAGGGCCGCCCGAGAGAATGAGGATGCGCTCGACGGTGTTCTTCAGCTCGCGCACGTTGCCGGGCCAGTCGAACGCCGCGAGCCGATCGACCGCGTCCTGGTTGAACGTGCGCGGCGGCATCCCCTCGCCCTCAGACAGAATGCCCGCGAAGTGGTGCACGAGCAGCGGGATGTCCTCGCGCCGATCGCGCAGCGGAGGGACGACGATCGGCACGACGTTCAGTCGATAGAAGAGATCCTCGCGGAAGTGTCCCTCGGCGATCTCCGTCTCGAGCGCCTTGTTCGTTGCGGCGATCACTCGCACGTCCACCGAGATCGTCTTCGAGCTTCCGATGCGATTGACCACACCATCTTCGAGCACGCGCAGCACCTTCGCCTGTGCACTCGGGCTCATGTCTCCGATCTCGTCGAGAAAGAGCGTGCCGCCGTTGGCCTGCTCGAACTTCCCCGTACGATCGGCGATCGCGCCCGTGAACGAGCCCTTGATGTGGCCAAAGAGCTCGCTCTCGATCAGCTCACTCGGAATGGCCGCGCAGTTCACCTCGACGAACGGCTTTGCCGAGCGCGGCGAGAGCCGGTGCAGCGCGCGTCCGACGAGCTCCTTTCCGGTGCCGTTCTCGCCCGTGATGAGGACGCGCGCGGGCGTCGTCGCGACGCGCTCGATCTTCTCGATGAGCGAGCGAATGGCGAACGACTTGCCCACGATCTCGTAGCGCGACTCGATGCTCGCGCG
>JAQBQC010000115.1 GCA_028287205.1 Gemmatimonadota bacterium | reverse complement strand
AGGAGCGCCTCGATCGACCAGTACTCGACGGGCTTGAACGCGCGAATCTCGCGCTCGCGCTCGACGATGAGTCGCAATGCGACGGTCTGCACGCGACCGGCCGACAGTCCCTTCCGCACCGTCTTCCATAGTAGCGGGCTGGCCTTGTAGCCGACCAAACGGTCGAGCACCCGGCGCGCCTGCTGCGCATGCACCTTCTTCTCGTCGATCACACCCGCGTTCGCGATCGCCTGATGCACGGCGTCGCTCGTGATCTCGTGAAAGAGCACGCGCTCCGGCGCCGGCGCTCCCTTCTGCTTGATCGTTTCGGCCACGTGCCACGCGATCGCCTCGCCCTCGCGATCAGGATCGGTCGCGATGTAGACGTGTGATGCGACCCTCGCCGCTCCGCGCAGCTCGGCGAGCGTCTTCTCCTTGCCCGGTACGGGAACGTACTTGGGCGCGAAGCCATGCTCGATGTCGATGCCGAGCCCCTTCTCGGGAAGATCCCGGACGTGGCCGACCGTCGCGCGAACGCGATACTCGCTGCCGAGATACTTGCCGATGGTCTTCGCCTTCGCGGGCGACTCGACGATCACGAGCGACTTGCCCGCCATCCCCGGAACATCGAGCTCCGGGATGTCGTTGCGCGACGACTTCTTCGCTGGCGCGCGCTTGCGCGCCGCGACCGGCGCAGCGCTCGCGGCGCTGATCGCCTTCTTCGCGCGCGGGCGCTTCGTCACGAGAGCCACTGGCGAGGCGTTCGTGTCCGGTGCTTCCGCACCGTTCACCGACGCCGCCTTGGGTGGCTTCGCGCGCTTAGCCGCGGCCGTTGTCTTTCCTTTCTTGCTCGTAGCCATTTATCAGTGCACCGTCACATTGTCGCCGTTGAGGCCATCATCGAGATAGCCAACGCCTTCCATGAGCGCTCGAATGTCGTCGATTGCGATCCGGCCATCGATCTGCTGAAGCGCTCGCTCGATCAGCTGCTCCAACTCGGCCGCGGACAGCAGCCCTGACCCACTGAGGGCGATTAGATGCCCCCAGGCGTCCGGTGCGAACCGTCCCCGCTCGTGCGGTCCAAGCACTCTGAATGTCATTAAGTCTCCCGAGGGCGCGGCTGCCCACTATCAACGATTGCCGCGCGCCATCGCCACAAAATCACCGCGAATCGTATCCAATCGCGGAATATATTAAAAACAAAGGACTTACCACGTTCGTTCCAGCGCCACTTTGGCAAGCTACTCCTGGTGTCAAGGCAGGGCAAGACGGGCAATTGTTGCTATAAGTTGTTGTGACTTAACAACTTCCACGTCAATCACATGGTCTGCCTGTAAATACCCTGCTTCCCGCTCTGCCAGGAGCTTTTTCAGCGTTTCCAGCGGGTCGGCAGTCTGCAACAAAGGCCGGATGCGCCGTCCCCGCAAGATCCTGCCTATCGCTACTTCCGCCTTCACCCGAAGGTAGATCATACGCGCCGGGGGGCGTAAAAGTGCCGTTGCGCCGGGTATTGTAGTCCAGCCACCGCCGGGCGCGAGGATCATCCCGCTCGTCTGAGCGAGCTCTTTCGTGAGCGCCAGCTCGAGCGCCCGGAACCCTGGCTCGCCTACCTGGGCAAAGATCTGGGCGACCGACTTTCCCTCGCGGCGCTCGATCTCGGAGTCGAAGTCGACGAATGGACGGCCCAGCCTGCGCGCCACCCGCCGCCCGACGGTCGACTTCCCCGAGCCGGGCAGCCCCACGAGGATGACGTGAGGGCTACTCGTCTCGCTCGTGGATCCGTCCGGCAATGTGAGCGACGTAGGCGTCGTGATTTCTCTTCGTCTCGGCCAGGGAATCGCCGCCGAATTTCTCGAGCATCGCCTGCGCGACGATGAAGCACACCATCGCCTCGGCGATCACACCGAGCGCAGGCACGGCCGTGACATCACTCCTTTCGGCGGTGGCCGCGGCGGGCGTGGACGTCGCGAAATCGACGGTTCCGAGCGGGCGCATCAGTGTGGAGATCGGCTTCATTCCCACGCGCAAGACGAGCTGCTCGCCGGTGGTGATCCCGCCTTCGAGACCGCCCGCGCGATTCGTGCGGCGCTTCACGTTCCCGGTGCGCGCGCTGTTCGCATGCAGCTCGATCTCGTCGTGCACCTCGGAGCCGGGGCGTCGCGACGACTCGAAGCCGATGCCGATCTCGACGCCCTTCACCGCGGGGATCGACATGATCGCGGCCGCGAGCCGGCCGTCGAGCTTGCGGTCCCACGACACGTGCGAGCCGAGTCCCACTGGAACGCCGTCGCAGATCACCTCGACGATTCCGCCGAGCGTATTCCCTTCCTTCTTCGCCGCATCGATGCGCTCGATCATGCGCTGCTCCGCACTCGCATCGAGCGTGCGAAGCGGCGAGCCATCGACTGCGGCGTTGAGATCCGCGGGGAGGACGTCGGGGCGCGCGGCATCGATGCCGCCGAGGTGGATCACGTGGCTGCCCGCGGAGATGCCGAAGTCGCGGAGAAATTTTCTGCAGATCGCGCCGGCCGCGACGCGCGCCGTAGTCTCGCGCGCCGAGGCCCGCTCGAGAATGTCCCGCGCGTCGTCGCGGTCGTACTTGAACACGCCCGAGAGATCGGCGTGTCCGGGACGCGGGCGAGTGACGTTGCGCTTGCGCGGCGCGGGATCTCCCTCGCGCGGCGCGGAGTCCATGATCTCGGTCCAGCTCTTCCAGTCGCGATTCGGAATGAGCATCGCGATCGGTGAGCCGAGCGTCTCGCCGGCGCGAACGCCGGAGAGGAACTGCACGGCGTCCTGCTCGATCTGCATGCGTCGGCCACGGCCGTAGCCCTGCTGCCGCCGCACGAGGTCGACGTCGACATCAGCGGCGAGGAGCGCGAGGCCGGCCGGCATTCCCTCGAGAATCGAGACGAGTGCGGGCCCGTGGGATTCACCGGCGGTGGTGAAACGAAGCATGTGGAGTGTTCGAGGAGACGACGAGCGCGCTGAGAATGATGGATAAAGTACGACCGCCCGTCGCAGATCGCGACGGGCGGTCGGGAAAGCTTACTACGAGTGCGAGGTTACGAGCAGGCTGTCAGCTGCGCCGCCGTCACCCGGAGAATCACGACGCCGTGTGCCGTCGCGCCGACGAGTACGATATTACCGCCGCCCGTTGGAGCGGACTTGATCGGACCAATTACGGGATCGCGAGTCGGGACCACGAGGCAGCGGGCGTAGAAGTTCGTGTTGTAGACCTCGACCTGCGGCTGGTTCGACGCCGCGAAGAAGAGGTGCGTGCCGCCGGTTGGACCAGGTAGAGGGATACCGGCGTTGGACGGGTGGAAGTCGATCCCCGCATTGCCGGCCGAAGTCTGGAGCATGCCCTGAAGGCGAAGCGTGTTGTCGAAGAGGTAGGTGGAGTCTGCGCGAACACCGGCGAGCTCACCGTCGAAGTTGATCGCCACACCCGTGACCGGAGTCGAGGTGTTCGCGATGAAGTCTGTGACGAGGAACGAGCCGGAGACGCCCGCATCGATATCGCCGATCGGCAGGCCGTATGTATGGCCCTTGTCGCTGAAGGTGGTGACCAGCCCCTGTGTCACATCATACAGGATTGCGCGGCTGTTTGGCTGCGAGCCCGTGCCGCCGGCTGCGCCACCCTCACCGAGCACCGCTCGCCGGAAGTTGCCGGAGTTGCGTGCGTAGGTGGTGTCGCGGAAGCCGAGTGCCGGAATCTTGATCACGATCGAGTAGAAGGACGTGTCGGTGCCGGTGACGAAGGGCCCCTGACGGAAGGGGACGATCGTTTTGGTGAGTCCAACGCCCTGCGCCGCGAAGCGCTGGATCTGGAGCGTGTCCTTCGTATCGGCGGACTGACCCATCGCCTGCTCGAAGAAGAAGTGCGACTCGTGTGTCTGGAGATTTTCCCACCGCACTGTACCGTCGTTGACGAACGGAACGGACTGTCCGGCGGTAGGCGTGGTCGTGTAGACGAGCACCACGTTGCCGCACGGCGAGCCCGGTACGAGGCTCCCCGCGCAAGTCGATGCCAGATACTGTGGACGATCGCTGAAGACGTAGTCGGTGATCGTTTCCGTCAGCACACCGTTGGAGCCGGTGGTGGACGTCACCGTCTGCGCGAGCAGGATCGGCAGCGGATAACGATAGACTTCGCGCTGCGTGTTCGTGTTGACGTAGCTGATCAGCGTTCCGCCGGAGTTCGCCACGAGCAGCGTATCACCCATGGTGCCGTCGCGATCGCGCGGCCACGCCGCGAGACCCCACGGACGCGAGCCCACCTGGATCGGCGTGTGGAACGTCGAGTCGCCGAGATTGAAGACGTCGAGCTCGTTCCGCTCGATGTTGCTGAGATAGATGCTGTTGGTGGGCGCGTGATAGAGGGCATCGGCGACGAGTCCACCAGCCGCGAGCGGCGTGGTGAGCCCTGCGACGACGACCACCGTATCCGTGCGGATCACGCCAGCATTGCCAACCGGCTTGCGTGCGTAGTCTCGCGTGTTTGCGTTGCGTGCGAATGCCTGCACCTGAAGCGACGTCGGGAACGTCGTGACGGGCAGATTCATCTTGAAGGTGTGCGTCGTCGAGCTGGTGTTCGCAGGTACCGCCACCGAGTCCGCCGAGAAGAACAGCGTGCCGCTGGGAAGGTTGCGCACTTCATAGCCGATCCACGTGATCCCCGAGCGATCGCGTGCTTCGACGTGAATCGTGTCGCGTGCTTCGATGCGCGATGCGATCTGGAAGTCGACCACCGGAATCGTGTTGGTCGGCACGACGTTCGTGACGAACAGCGAAACCGGAGCGCCGAGCGTCTGGCGGCCGAGCGAGTCGATCATGAACGGCGTGATCGTGAGCGTTCCCGTGCTTGCTCCGACGAGGCTGAGCGCGGTGTCGAGCGCGATCGAGTCCAGCAGCGGGCTCGAGAAGATCATGGAGTCGCGCACCGGCGTCGCGAAGACACCCGAGGCGATATAGCCGAGCGACTTCACCTTCGCGGGCGCCTTGCCGCTCACCGCGATCGCGAGCGTGAAGCCGACGACGGCGGTGTCGGTGGAGTGCGGATTGGTGAGGATCACCGCTGCGGCGGCGCCCCCGCCCGAGTGCAGCACGAGCGTGTCCGGATGGGCAGCGTTATGCGCGCCGTCCATGGCCGTTGCGATCACGGTAATCGGCGTCCCAATGGGAACGCTGGACGGAATCTGAATGGTGGACGGAATGTCAACCGAGGTCACGGCGCTGTTGAACGTCGTGTCGAAGCCGCCGGAGATTCCCGCCGCGCTGACCCGCGTGTGAACCGTGAGCAGCCCGAGGTTGTCAGACGCGTGGGTGGAGATCGCGATCGACGAGTCGGTGGTCGACGTTTCCGAGAGCGTGACTACTGGCCGGCCCGTGTCGCAGGTGGCGCAGGTAGAACCGCTCCCCTCACCGCACGCGCCGAGGATGGCGACGACGGCCAGACCGACGGCGGCCGCTGCGAGGCGGCGCGCTGGAGAGAGCGCGAGTCGTGCGGAGATGGGATTCATATGATCGGGTCTCAGCGGATTAACGGTCGCTACCGGGAGCGCCGAGCTTCTCGCCTTCATCGACGATGTGCGGCGTAACCAGAATCAGGAGGTCGTTCTTGTCTTCTTCGGTGCGCGTTTCGCCGAACAGCTTGCCGATGAACGGCAGATCGACGAGGAGCGGAATGCCGACCTTCGACTGCGTCACCGAGGTGACGGTGAGTCCGCCGATCACGGCCGTCTCGCCGTCGCCGACGAGGAGCTCGTTGTCGGCGCGCTGCTTGAGGAAGGTGTAGCCGAGATCAGACGCTGCGGCCTGGAGCTGCGAGCGCTCGGCGTGCAGGGTCATGAGAATCTTGCGGTTGTTCGTGATGTGCGGCGTGACCGTGAGGATGATACCGGTCTCCTTGAACGACACCGTTGCGCGTGGCGCCTGCGCCGACGTTCCGCCCTGGCTGAGCGATCCGATGTCGATGATTCGAATCGGCGTCTCTTCACCCGAGAGGATCTCGGCCTTGCGATTGTCGAGCGTCACGATGCTCGGCTCCGCCTGAACGTCGGCGAGCCGGACTTCCTGCAAGGCGTCGAGGAACGACGTCAGATTGAACTTGCCGAGCGCGGTGGAGAAGATCAGCGAGAGCGCGGGATTGACGACGCGGGCGTTGGCGTTGGACACCGCCGCCAGCGAGTTGCCGCCGATCTCGATCACGTTCTGCGCCTTCGA
>JAQBQC010000110.1 GCA_028287205.1 Gemmatimonadota bacterium | reverse complement strand
GCCTGCTCTCTCCTGCTGCTGTCGCTGGGTGCGCCCATGCGCGTGCCCTGATTGCCGTACTCCGAAGCACTGTCGCGAGCCGGATTTGTGCTCGACGAGGGCTTGATGCGTGAATCGGGGCTGGGCGCTGGCTCCTGCTTGTTCTGCGAGCACGCCGCTGCAGCGATCACAAAAACCGCGCTGGATACGATCTGGGTTATCCTCATCTGCTCCCTCCGCAGTGAAACTGCACAAGCGAATGCAGGGTGACCGACAATCCACACCACTGACACGTGAACATTTCCTTGTGGGGTGCAAAATCGTTGCCGGCGTCAGCAACACCGTCAAGGCGCCGAGCGAATGGGGCTGCGACGGCTGCGGTTGAGCGGAGGCGAGGGCGCGCGGATACAGCCCGGCGCTAGCGGGTGGCGAAATCCGGGAGATATTTAGTCGCTGCACCACATGCGGAAGTGGCGGAATTGGTAGACGCGCTGGACTTAGGATCCAGTGGGGTAACCCGTCCGGGTTCGAGTCCCGGCTTTCGCATCTCTCTCTCCTCTCCCTGCGGGGACTGCAGCGGTCGATCGCGCCCCCGCGCGCCCGAATAGTGCACAGGCGGGCATTCGCCCCGGGCCGGGGAGTTCCCCACGAGGGGCCACCACACGCGACATCTGATCTTCGCTGACTACCCAATTGCTGCGAGGCGTGCGCCCTCATGCATGAAACGATAGCGGACCTCGTTAGCTCGTACGGCTACATCTTCATTTTTCTCCTCGTTGCCATCGAAAGCTTCGGCATCCCGCTTCCCGGCGAGACGGCGCTCGTCACGGCAGCGGCATTCGCAGCCAGCGGTCGTTTGAACATCGCTCTTGTCATTCTCTCCGCGGCGGCCGGGGCAATCGTCGGCGACAACGCCGGCTATTGGGTCGGTCGCAAGGGAGGCATTGCCTTCGTGCGGCGATACGGTCGCCACTTTGGTTTGGACGAGGCCAAGCTCAATCGCGCTCAGGAATTCTTCAAGCGTCACGGCGCCAAGACGGTGTTCATCGGTCGCTTCATCGCGCTGTTGAGGAGCTGGGCCGCCGCGCTGGCCGGAGTGTCGGGAATGCCGTATGGCACCTTCACCATGTGGAACGCGCTCGGGGGAGTCACCTGGGCCGCGGTGTTCGGTGGGTTGGGCTACGTGTTCGGCCAGAATCTTCCGCGCCTCGAGCGCTATGTGGGGCAACTCAGCATTGCGCTCGTTCTGCTCGCGGCGCTCGCGGTCGTGGTCTTTTTCGTAGTGCGATCGCTCCGGGAAAACGGCGAAAGTCTCTCGGCGGCCGTGAGCGCGCTCGGGCAGCGCATCGCGAGCTCCGCCCGACTCGTGCGCGTGCGAAGCGGGCACCCGCGGCTCTGGTCATTTCTGGGGGACCGCTTTGCGCGTGGGGAGTACTTGGGCGTGCACCTCACCCTCGGCTTTCTGCTCAGCCTCGCCGTGCTCTGGGTCTTTGCGGATGTGACGGAGGATGTCATCCACAACGATCCAATGACCGCCGTCGATCTGCAGCTTTCGTCATGGATGCGAGCACACGCGACTCCACTTGGCGATCGCATCGGCGTGGTCATCAGCATCGTCGGCTCTCCAGCCGTGCTGGCAGCGGTTGCCCTGATCGGAACCGTAATGCTCGTGCGACGGAGATGGTGGATGGTGCTCGCCGGATGGATCGCAGCATTCCTCGGCGGCGGCGTGCTCAACTGGGCGCTCAGACATCTCGTCCGTCGTCCACGCCCCTCGGGTGCCGAAGTCTTTCTCTATGGAACGTCATCCAGCTTTCCCATCGCGCACGCGATGTCGTCGCTCATCGCCTACGGCATGGTGGCGTATCTGCTGGTGAGATTCTGGCCGCAAGCGCAACGCCATCGACTCTCGGTCGCACTCATCACCTGCACCTTGATACTCCTGATCGGCCTATCCCGGCTCTACCTGGGCGTGCACTTTCTGAGCGATGTCATCGGCGGGTATGCGGCGGGACTGGTCTGGCTGGCCGTCTGCATCGCGGCGGTCGAGATTGCGCTCGGGCAGCCCGGGTATGCGCCAGGGAAAAGGAAAGGCTCCTAGCGCGGCACCACCGGCAACACCACCTGCGACGGATGCGCCGCGTCGTGCACCAGGCGCTGATGCGCCACCACGAACGTGCTGTCGCGCTCGTTGTTCCCGCCCGTGTTCAGGTTCCGGTCGTACTTCGGAAAGAGCGCCGACGACACGCTCACGCGCAGCCGATGTCCGGGCTCGAAGACGTGCGACGTGAACCACAGATCGAGATCGTACTTCTCGACGCTCCCCAGCGTGAGCAGCACTTCCTTGTCGAATCCCTGACGAAAGCGCGCTCGTGCAATGCCATCCTGCACGCGCTCCGCGTGGCCGTCGGGAAACACGTCGAGCAGCATCACGATCCAGTCGGTGTCCTTTGCATCGGTCGCGGCCCAAAGCGTCGCCGACATCTGCCCCGTCACTTCGATCGGCTTGGTGAGCGGCTTCGACGTGAACACGAGCGCATCGCGACGAGATTCGTTGATCGCGCTGAAGTCCTCGTTGAGCGATGTCTCGAGCTCTCTCGAGTCAATGAGGAATGGTGTCGGCTGCGCAGGGTCGTAGGTGAACGTGTCCGCGGCCGCGCCGCTCGGCGGCAGCGTATCGAGCACTCCGTCGCCTCCGCTCGTGTTGGCCTTCCCGCCCGACGACATGTACCACTTCGTGGGAATCGCGCGGGCAAGCGGCCATGCCGCCTCCTTTCGCCACGTGTTGTCGCCAAACACGAACACATCCACGGGCGGCTCGCGCTCGACGCCGTTGTCTTTCCCGAGCAGATAGTGATCGAACCACCGGAGCTGCAGCCGCCGCGTCTCGACGCGTGACTGCGGTCCGAACTCGCCAGCCACGTAGTCCACACCCTTGTGTGCGCCGGGACCCATGACGAGCCGAATGAACGGATGCCCCGGCACGGCATTCAACGCGTTCGTGTAATCAATCGGCCCGCGCGAGTCGTCGTACCATCCTGAGATTTGCAGCACCGGCGCCTTCACCTTCGCGATGTTCGTCGTCACGGCGTGCGCGCGCCAATACGCGTCGAGCGTGGGATGCGCGATCCACCGATCCCACAGTGGCACATCGCCGCAGCCGAGCCGCTGCGGGAGGTCGCTCAAGGGCAGGTGCCCGAGCGCTCCGCCGATGTCCAATTCGCTGATGTTCTGCAACGTGCGCGCGCGCATGAGACACGCCCACGCAACGTTGATCGGGGAGAATACCATGTCTTCGTAGGGCACGATGCGCCACGGATCGCTCGTTGCGGCCGAGGGTGCGATGGCGGCGAGATGCGGCGGAGCACTCACGGCCGCGTACCACGCGAGTCGACCTTCGTCGGAGTGTCCGATCAAGCCCACACGCCCATTCGCACCGGGCAAGCGCGCCGCCCATTCGACCGCGTCGTAGCCATCGCTCACGTCCGTGTCGTAGTCGCCGAAGTCGGCGCCGTCGGACACGTCGCGGCCGCGCACGTGCTGCGCGACGAAGATGTATCCGCGCGATGCCCAGTAATTGCCGGCGGGATGGAGAATGCGCGTGTACGGTGTACGCTGTAGCACGACACCGAACGGCCCCTTGCCCACGGGTCGCGCGACATACGACGCGAGCCGGGCACCATCGCGTGTGCGCATGACCACGAGCGTGTCCTCGGTGATCGCGTACTGCGAATCGGACACCGCACCGGGCCACAGTGCGTACGGTTGCTCTACCGTAAACGGCGTGCTGCGGCGCACGAGACGAATCCGTCGTCCGGCGGGTTTGCCCGCCGTGTATACCTCTCCGGTAAGCGTGTCACCATGCCACGCGGCGTTCAGCGATTGGCTGTCAC
>JAQBQC010000096.1 GCA_028287205.1 Gemmatimonadota bacterium | reverse complement strand
GAGGAAGCTCGGCCGGGTGAGCCCGTGGTGCTCGCCCGGATAGATCACGAGCTGGCTCTCGACGCCGAGCGAGCGGAGGGCCTGGTACATCTGCTCGGAGTTCTGGAGCGGCACGTTGTAGTCGAGGTCTCCGGCCATGAAGAGCGTTGGCGTCACGATGCGATCGGCGTGCAGGAACGGGTACGACACGCGGAGCCACGCGTCGAGGTGCTTCCACGGTGCGCCCAGCTCCGCCGTGTACTCGCGCACGTATTGATCGGTGCCGAAGCCCGCGAGCACGTTGCCGATGCCCGCGCCCGAAATCGCTGCCTTGAAGCGCGTGTCGCTGGCGATCACGTAATCGGTGAGCTCCCCGCCATAGCTCCAACCGCCTACGCCGAGCCGCTGCGGATCGGCGATGCGATGCGCGACGAGATAGTCGACTCCGGACAGCACGTCCTCCACGTCCTTCTCGCCCCAGTGCGCGAAGATCGCCCTCGCCCACTCGAATCCGCGTCCGGAGCTGCCCCGCGGATTCATCCCGACTACCGCAAAGCCGTGCGCGGCGAGCATCTGCCACGAGAGCTCGAAGCCGTTATCCCATTGGGACACCGGGCCGCCGTGCAGCCGCAGTATCGTGGGCAGACGCTCGCGCTCAGCGCTGCCCACAGGGCGCATCAGGAAGCCGTGGATGAGCGAGCCATCCTTGCTCTTCGACGTGATCGGCTCCTGGTCGGCGAGCTGGATCTCGTGCAGCCATGGATTCAGGTCCGAGAGCTGTCGCGTGCTGTCACCATCCAGGGCGAAGAGCTCATCGGGATGCGTCGGTGTGCTCTGGATGATCGCGACGTGTGAGCCGCCCGTGGCCACGGCGGCGATCGAGCGCCGCCCTGTGAGCACGCGCGCGATGGCGCCGCCCTCGCGGGGAACGCGCGCGAGCATCATCGAGCCATCGTCTTCGAGCTGTGCGTAGATCCACTTACCGTCGCCGGACCACGCGGGATTGACGAAGCTGCGATCGAGCGCGCGAGTGACTACGCGCACGGGGCCGCCGGCGGCCGGAACGATGGCGAGTCGCTGCAGTGCGAAGTAGATCAGGCTGTCGGCGCCGCCCTGCAGGAACGCGATCTCCCTGCTGTCGGGACTCCACACCGCACGACTCTCCCACTGCGGATCGCTGTCGTCGAGATCGTTGTGTGTGAGCTGGCGCGCCGTGGCGCCGAGCGTGGGCGCGATCACATAGAGATCCCAATTGTCCGTGCGGTCGGGATCCCTCTGTTGCTTCGACGAGAAGAGGATGGCCGAGCCGTCGGGTGACCACTCGGGCATCATCTCGTCGTGATCGCCGCGCGTGAGCTGCGTGAGCGCCTTCGTCTCTACGTCGAACAGCCAGAGATGCACGCGATGCGAGTCGAGATACCCCTCGATATCCTGCTTGAACTGATAGCGATCGAGCACGATCGGATGTGGAGCGGTGTCCGCGTCGGCCATGGAATCGCGGAGCGCGAGCACCGCGCGCTTGCCATCGGGTGACCAGGAGTAATCGTCGACGCCGTCTCGTATCGACGTGAGCTTGCGCGCCTCACCGCCCTCCGCGGGTAGAAGCCACAGCTGATCCGAGTCGTGCGAGTCGGCGCGCGCGGAGAGAAAGGAGATCGCGCGCGTGCCGCCCACGAACTGCGGCGAGTGCTCGTCCTGCGTTCCCCACGTCATCCGCGTGACCTGCTTGCCATCCCAGCGCGCGAGCCAGATGTCACCGTTGGATCGATCGTGCGCCGTGTCGACGGTCGATACGGTGTACACGATCCACTCGCCATCGCGTGAGAGCCGCGGATCGCTCGGGTCCGCGAAGCGACGCATGTCGGCGATGGTGAGTGCGCGTCGGCTCGCTTGCGCGCCGGCATCGGTGATCGCGATCACGCACGCCGATGCTGCGATGGCCACGCGAGTCGCGGTGCGAGAGATCATGGGGGAATGGCCGGCGTGCAAGGGGGGAGTGAGCAGAGCGGGATTGTACCGCGACACGCGGAGGGCAGCAAGCGCGTGGCTCGGGCATTTGAGGCGCGTTCGAACCCAGCGGTACGCGTGTTGCTTATCGAAGAGGCGTACTACTCACCCTATTGCGGGGGCTTCGACAATGCTTTGGACACTTGCGGTTATTCTTTTCGTTCTGTGGATTCTCGGCTTCGGCGTGTTTCACGTCGCGGGCGGATTGATCCACCTGTTGCTCGTGATCGCGGTCGTAGTCGTGTTGGTGCGCCTGATCACAGGCCGCCGCGCGGTCTAGCGGAGCACAAACGAGACGTAGCGAATAGACGTGGAGACCCGCGGGGCGAGAGCCGCGCGGGTCTTGCGTCGTTCACTGCGAAGGAGAAACGCGATTCGTCATCGCGCGGGCGGAGTGCGCGGTGGATTCGTTGGCGCGCCGTTCGTAGGGGTCGGCGGTGGCCCATACGGAGGCTACGCGGAATCCGCCGCCGTCGTACTGGCAGTGGGGCACGTCTCCTGGTTCGGATCGCAGCTCGGCTTGCGCTTCACTGCGTATCCGTGATGGCATGCCGAGAAGCTCAGCGCTGCGACAAGCCCGACGATCACGAGGAGTGTTCTTCCCACGTGCGACCTCCCTCTGAGAGCCTCGCTTCACGATGAGTCGGTGATGCGGGAAACGCCAGACGTCGAAGATGGCCGCGGCTCGGATGTGAGCGAATGAAAAAGAGCCCGCGCGGCGAATGCCACGCGGGCTCGATCCGTTCCAGTGCTCAACGATACCGCGGCGGATTCGTCGGCGGAGTCGTCGTGGGTGGCGGATTCGTGGTGCCGGTGGTGGTGCCGGTTCCAGTTGTCGTTCCAGTGCCAGTCGTGCCCGTGGGCGTGGTCGTGGGACACGCATCCGTAGAGGGGTCGCAGTTCGCCGGACTCGGCGATCCGTTACTGTTGGAGTTGTGGCAGCCTGCGGCGAACACGGCCGCGGCGATGATCGGAAACATTCCACGCATCTGAACCTCCTGTGGGAAAAATAGAAAGGAGGCCCGGTGCGTAAGGCGTGCCGCGGCGCCCGCTGCATGTCCGGTGGCCCTGTTTCCGCGGCGTCCGAAGCCATAAGTTAGCCTTCTTCCTCCCCCAGGAATCGCCCGATCGCTGCCACGCATCGCTATCCAGAGGGTAACGTCTTCTACCGGAAGCTCACCCGGGATTACCCCGAGATCGTGCGGGGAGAAGGGTGCTACCTGTGGGACGACCAGGGTCAACGGTATCTCGATGGGTCCGGCGGGGCCTTCGTCGCGAACATCGGGCACGGCGTGCGCGAGATCGCGGACGCGATCGCCGCGCAGGCGGCGCGCATTGCGTATCTGAGCGGCGCAGCGTTCACGTCGCCTCCCGTCGAAGCGCTCGCGACCGAGCTTGCCGCGCTCACTCCCGGCGATCTGAACCACATCTATTTTCTCTCGAGTGGCAGCGAGGCGGTTGAAGCCGCACTCAAGCTTGCGCGACAGTACTGGGTGGAAAGCGGGCGCCCCGAGAAGCAGGACATCATTTCACTCTCGCCTGGCTATCACGGCAACACGTTGCTCGCGATGTCGGCATCCGCACGTCCGCACTACGCGACGTTTTTCCGCGAGTGGATCGTCGATGTGCATCGCGTACCCGCGCCGCTCGCATTCTACTGCGCATGTCGTGGGGCTGATGCGTCATGCGAAGTATGCTCCGGCACCGTTCTCGAAAAGAAGATTCTCGAGGTGGGCGCCGATCGGATCGCCGCGTTCATCGCGGAGCCGGTGGGTGGATCATCCACGGGTGCGACCGTCCCTCGGCAGGACTACTGGCGAACGGTGCGCGACATTTGCGATCGTCACGAGGTGCTCTTCATCGCGGATGAAGTCGCGTGCGGCGCAGGTCGTACCGGTACGTGGTCGGCGCTCGAGCCGTACGGCGTCGTGCCCGACATCATGACCATGGGCAAGGGAATCGCCGGCGGCTACACGCCGCTGTCTGCCGTCGCCGCTCCACGCCGCATCGTCGACGTGATCGCGCGCGGCTCGGGCGCATTGGCGCATGCCCAGACGTTCTCGCATCACCCGGTGCTCTGCGCAGCCGGGCTCGCGACTCTGCGCTATCTTCGCGAGCACGCGCTGGTTGCGCGCGCGGCGACAATGGGCCGCGTGTTTCACGACAAGCTCTCAGCGCTCCTCGATCTTCCGCACGTGGGCGACGTGCGCGGCCGCGGGATGCTTGCCGGTATCGACTTCGTGCTCGACCGCGACACACGCACGCCGTTCCCGCGGAAGGCGAAGGTAGCGGAGCGATTCACCGATGCGGCGCTGCTCGCCGGGCTGATGGTGTGGCCCAATGTGGGCCATGCGAACGGTGTCGACGGCGACATCATCATGCTCGCCCCACCATTCATCATCGAGGCGTCGCAGATCGACGAGCTCGTGACTCGCTTCCGGACCGCGTACGACGCTTCCGTCGCCGGCGCGCTGGCGACGACCTGATTTCTTCCCCGGGCGATATGACCGCAGCAACTCTTCCGAAGATCACGTACACGTCGGCCAACGTCGACCTCGAGCAGTTCCACTCGATGTTCGACGAGGCAGTGACGCGCGTCCGCGGCGCGAGCGGTAAAGAGTATCCGATGTACATCGATGGAAAGGCGGTGACGACGACGGCCGAGCTGATCGTGGACACCTCGCCGATCGACACGTCGCTGCTGCTCGGGACCTTCCACACCGCGCGACCCGAGCAGATCGATCTTGCCGTGCGAGCCGCGCGCGCGGCGGCCAGCGAGTGGGCGCACCGCAGCGCGGAGGAGCGGATCGCGCCGCTTCGCCGTGCCGCGGAGCTCATCCGCGAGCGCAAGTTCGAGCTCGCCGCGATCATGAGCGTGGAGGTAGGGAAGAGCCGCCTCGAAGCGATGGGCGACGCCGAGGAATCGGCCGACCTCATCGACTACTACTGCCAGCAGATGCAGGACGCGCACGGCTTCGTTCGCGAGATGGCGAAGATGACGCCGATCGAGCGCAACATCGATGTGCTCCGACCCTTCGGCGTGTTCGCGTGCATCGCACCGTTCAACTTTCCGCTCGCCCTCTCGGCCGGCATGTCTTCCGCGGCGCTCGTGGCCGGCAACACCATCGTCTACAAGCCCGCGGAGGAGACACCGTGGACTGGGCTCAAGCTCTTCGAGGTCTACCGCGACGCCGGAATTCCGGCGGGCGTGTTCAATCTCATCCAGGGGCACGGGCATCTCATGGGAGACGCGATGTGGCGTCACCCGGGGATCGATGGCGTGGTGTTCACCGGATCGAAGGAAGTCGGGATGCGCATCTTCGCGGAGTTCAGCGCGAGATGGACGCGTCCCTGCCTCCTCGAGCTCGGCGGCAAGAACGCCGCGATCGTGATGGACACGGCCGACATCGACATGGCGGCCGAGGGCGTGATGAAATCGGCGTTCGGACTCCAGAACCAGAAGTGCTCGGCCACGTCTCGCGTGTACGTGCACAAGTCCGTCGCAAAGGAATTCGTGGATGCGCTCGTGGCAAAGACCGAGAAGATCGTGATCGGCGATCCGTCCAGGCGCGATGTCTACTTCGGGCCGGTGATCAATGAGCAGTCGGTCACGCGTTACGAGCGTGCGGTAGCGCAGGCGCGGGCGGAGGGAACGCTCATTCTGGGAGGCGGCCGGCTCACGAAGGGTGCGCTCTCGAAGGGGAACTATGTTTCACCTGCGATTGCGCTGCTCCCGCTCGATAGCACGCTCTTTCAAACGGAGCTCTTCGCGCCGCTTCTCGCGATCGGCGAGGTCTCGTCCTTCGAAGAGGCGATCGAGCAGAGCAATCGCACGGAGTACGGGCTCACCGCCGGCATCTACAGCGGGAGCGACGAGGAGGTCGAGCGCTTCTTCGATGAGATCGAGGCCGGCGTGTGCTACGCGAACAAGCGCACGGGTGCGACAACGGGTGCATGGCCCGGTGCGCAGGCGTTCACGGGTTGGAAGGGATCCGGATCCAGCGGCAAGGGTGGATGCGGCCCGTACTATGTCATGCAGTTCATGCGCGAGCAAAGCCGCACGACCATCCACGCACCGGTAAAGGAATAGGGATTTGGCTGACATCCAGCCCTCTCCGCCGCTGCCGCACTCTCACGTTTTCACATTGGTGCAACGTCCATGACCGCAACCGTCCGTCCCACCACCGCCCCCGCGGCGACGCGCAACTATCCGTTCATCAAGACTCCAGTGCCGGGCCCGAATGCCCGACGCGTCGTGGCGCAGGACGAGGCATTCGCTTCGCCGTGCTACATCAAGGAGTATCCGCTCGTGATTGCGCGTGGCGAGAAGGCGATGGTGGAGGATGTGGATGGCAATCGCTTTCTCGACTTCATGGCGGGGATCGCGGTGGCTTCGACGGGATACGGACATCCGAAGGTCATTGCGGCGATCAAGGCGCAGGCGGACAAGTTCCTGCACATCTGCGGCTCGGACTTCTACTTCGAGGGACTGGCCGAGCTGTTCGAGCGACTCGCGAAGCTCGCGCCGGGGCCGAGCAGGAAGCGCGTCTTTCTGTCCAACTCGGGCGCGGAGGCTGTTGACGGCGCGATCAAGCTCGCGCGCAACTCCACGCGCAGGGCGGGGCTGATCGCGTTCAAGGGCGCGTTCCACGGGCGCACGTACGGGGCGATGAGCCTCACGTCGAGCAAGGTGAAGCAGCACGCGGGCTTCGGACCGCTGCTCTCCGAGGTGTATCACGTGCAGTACGCGAATCCCTACCGCTGCGAGTGCGGGCAGGCACACGCCGACTGTCACCTCCACAGCATTGGCGCGATCGAGGAGCTCTTCGCGCGCCAGGTGGATCCGCGCGATGTCGCGGCGATCTTCGTCGAGCCGATTCAGGGCGAGGGTGGGTACATTGTGCCGCCGCCGCAATTCCTTCCGGCGCTGCGCGCGCTCTGCGACAAGCACGGCATTCTGCTCGTGTGCGACGAGATCCAGTGCGGCGTCGGTCGCACGGGGAAGATGTGGGCGACGGAGTTCGCGGGGATCGAGCCGGACATTCTGCTCACCGCGAAGGGGCTCGCGTCCGGCATGCCGCTCGGCGCCATCATCGCGAAGGAGTCGATCACGAAGTGGGAGAGCGGCGCGCACGGCTCGACGTTCGGCGGCAATCCCGTCGCAGTCGCCGCGGCGATGGCGACGCTCGACGTCGTCGAGAAGGAGCTGCTGCCGAAGGTGCCCGCGCTCGGTGAGAAGCTCATCGGGGCGATGCGCGATCTGCAGAAAAAGCATCCGTCGATCGGAGACGTGCGCGGCAAGGGACTCATGATCGGCGTCGAGTTCGTGAAGGATCGCGCGACACGCGAGCCGGCGCCGGAGCTCGCGCGCGCGCTCGTGGAAAAGTCATTCGAGGAGGGGCTCCTGCTGCTCACGTGCGGCAAGAGCACGCTGCGCCTGGCGCCGCCGCTCGTCATCGACGACGTGGACATCGACATCGCGGTGGCGATCATCGATCGCGCGCTGACTTCGCTGACGTGAGCGAGGCGACGCCGGGGGCGTCCAAGGTCGTGTCGATGCGCGACGCGATCGCGCGCTTCGTACACGATGGAGACACGGTCGTCATCGAGGGATTCACGCACCTGATCTGTTTTGCGGCGGGGCACGAGATCATCCGGCAGAAGCGTCGCGATCTCGTGCTCTGCCGGCTCACGCCCGATCTCATCATCGATCAGCTCATCGCGGCCGGCTGCGCGCGGAAGCTCGTCTTCTCGTGGGCGGGGAATCCCGGCGTCGGCTCGCTCCACGCGTTTCGGCGGGCAGTGGAGCAGGGGAAGCCGCCGCTCGAGATCGAGGAGTATTCGCACTTCGGCATGGTCGCGCGCTTCAGTGCCGGCGCGGCTCATCTCCCGTTCTGGCCGTTGCGCGATTACCAGGGCACCGACATTCCCGTGTCGAATCCCGCGATCGCGCAGGTCACCTGTCCGTTCACGGGCGAGGCCCTCGCCGCGGTGCCCGCGCTCAATCCCGATGTGACGATCGTGCACGCGCAGCGCGCGGACGCAGAGGGGAATACGCAGATCTGGGGATTGCTCGGCGTGCAGAAGGAAGCGGCGTTTGCGTCGCGGCACGTCATCGTCGTGGTCGAGGAGCTGGTCGACACGAGCGTCGTACGTGCGGACCCGAATCGCACGCTCATTCCGGGAATGATCGTCGATGCCGTGGTGGTCGAGCCGTGGGGCGCGCACCCGTCGTACGCACAGGGGCATTACGATCGCGACAACGAGTTCTACGTGGCGTGGGAGAACATCTCGCGAGATCCCGCGACCCTCGCGAGCTATCTCGACGAGTACGTCATGGGCGTGAAGGATCGCACCGAGTATCTCGCCCTGCATCAGGGACTCACCAAGCGGCTCGCCGCACGCGACATGTACTGCGCAGGAGTGAACTACGGATACTGACGTGAAGTACTCGGCGGAGGAGATGATGACGGTCGTCGCGGCGCGCGAGCTGCGCGACGGCGAGATCGTGTTCGTGGGGATCGGGCTTCCGAATCTCGCGTGC
>JAQBQC010000453.1 GCA_028287205.1 Gemmatimonadota bacterium | reverse complement strand
TTCCGAAGTCGAAAATTCCACTGGACTCGAGGAAGAACTCGCGCTTCTCGGGGAAGAAGGTAGGAAAGCGGGTGAGGTTGATGACCTGCTGATCAACCTCGACCTGCGCAAAGTCGGTATTCACGGTCAGGTCGGCCGTCAGCGTCGACGTGACCGCCAGCTTCGCATCCCCGCCGATTTTGCCGCCGACGCCTGCGGCGGCGAGCCGATTACCTACGCTGTCGTGCGAGCTCTGGTTCGCTCGGCCGAGCACGTATGGGCGCAGGTCGACGTCGCGTCGTCGATCGAGCCTGCCGAAGCCGGTGAGCTCGCCGGCGTACTGCAGATGCGTGAAGCCTTGCGAGCGGCCGAACGAGCGCCACAGATCCTCTTCGTTGTTGCGCCGGACATACCGCCGGACGTTGAATCCGAACGTCGTGCCCGAGCCTGCGCGAAAGCGAAGGGTGCGGAAGGGAATGCGAAACAACGCCGTCCACCCATGCGCATCGCGCGCGACGGCCACCTCCCAAATGCCATTCCAGTCGGCGTTCTCCACGTCCCAACTCGAGAGTTGCGCGTCCCACATCGCCCCAAGAGGGTTCGTCTGAAACTCAAAGGCGCTGCGTCGATCGTGGAAGCTGTCGATGATGATGGTCACGTTGTCATCCGTCGATAGATCCGCATCGCGCCGCAGCTGCGTCGCACGGATCTTCGACGGCTCCTCATCGTCAGCACGTACCGCCACGTACAGCGCAACACTATCGCGAGCAACCTTCACGACGGTGTGCTGCGTCGACTGAGCGCCCTCTACCGGATCGCGTTGACGAAGATCCGAAGTGGAGTCCGTGCTGCGCCAGATCGAGTCGGGAAGCCGCGCGTCGAATCGCAGAAGTCCGCTGGCCGCGGATACTGCGAGAATATCGTGTGGCGATTTCCGGGAATGGCACGACGTCAGTCCGTGTGGGCAAGCGTCGTCCGCAACCTGCTGGGCGTCGAGCGCTGCCGCGCCGAGAGCACTCGCCAGCACGCCGGCTGCCAGAGCGAGGCGAAGGTTCCCCAGCGTGGGCGCGCGTTCGCGCGCGAAGGACGATCGCACTCGGACGAACGTAGCTCCGCAGCCAGGGCACCGCACCCTGGACCGGAGCGCTTCGAGACCCTGACGCGCTCAGGCTCCGCCGCTGTCGTTGACGACTTTCTCCTCCCGATTGCGCAATGCACATCGTCAGCCTGCACACGCTGGCATTCCGCGTGTCTGTCTCATCGGTGGAGCCCAGCCAGGAGAGGAGAGATGAGCGAGTCGATCGTGAAGGAGATCACGGCCGTCGGGCCGAAGCCGATTGTTCTGGATGGAACGGTGGTCAACCACTGGTTCTGGAAATTCGTCCCGGTGGACCCGCTCGTCTTCAGCGGCCCGGTACATGACGGCAGCATCGTCCAGATCGCACGGCAGGTCTATCATCGCATGCTCGGACGCATGGTCGCCGAAAACGCGCACGGCATACAGTTCGGTGTGCTTGCGGCGGCATGGCTGGTAACGATCTTCATGGGTGAGAAGTTGGCATTCAGGGGAGGAGGCCGCTTTGGCATACTCCTCGGGTTTGCGGCCTTCGGTGCCTTCCTCTTCTTCGCCGTGCCGATCCTGATGCGTCTCGCGTGCCCGTCGTCGGCGAGCGACGAGGCGCAATCGATCGTCAAGCGCGCATTCCTTCGAGAGCTTCCACCCGACACGCCGGCGGATCTGCGAGACGAGCTGCAAAACGGGTGGCTCACGATCGATGGGCGGCCGCTCTCGTCCGAGATTTCCGCCGAAGATGGGCGCACGACCGAGGCGGCCAGGCGCTCGGTGTGGTGGATCGTGACGGCCTTCGCGGTCGGTTGGGCCGTGTCGTACCTGTTCACGACGGCGGCGCCCACCGCGGCTGCGCCAGGTCCCGACGGCTTCGATCCATCGCAGGGAGGGTTCGGCGGCGGAGTGCCCGGAATGGGCAGCCCATTCGGATTCCTGAGCGGTGCCCTCGGCGTCACGAAGTACGGTGGCTCGTGGATGGTGTTGTTGATTCTCGTCATCAAGCTGCTGCGCGACAAGCGGCCTTTGATGACCCGGGCGATGGAGCTCGCGGCAGCCGAGGGCGTGGAAGGTTCGGCCTTCGTTGCCGCAGGCGGGCAACCGTGGGGTGCGATTCCGGAAACGGCTCTCAGGCGGCAGATCCTCGAAGAGTCGCGCGTCAAGAGCCCGACGGTGGAGCTCGGCGAAACGACCGGCGTATTCGCCGGCCGCGGCGATGTGTTTGCGCCAAGTGCCGGTTTGCCATTCCGCCTGTCGCTGCGAGACCTGCAAATGCATGCGCTCGTGCTCGGCGGCACCGGGTCCGGGAAGACGTCCGGAGTTCTGCGGCCGCTCGCACGGCAGCTGAGCGAGCAGAAGAATGTCGGGCTCGTGATCATGGACGGAAAGGGCGCGCTGCCCAGCGAGCTGGTGGACCTGCCCGGAATGCAGTTGGTGGATCCCGCACGCGGCGTCGAGATCTCGCTGGTGTCCGGTGTCGAGCCCTCGGTCATTATCGACAC
>JAQBQC010000061.1 GCA_028287205.1 Gemmatimonadota bacterium | reverse complement strand
GACGGGCACCATCCCATCGCTGCCATCGCGTGTCGTGTGACGTTCACGGTCATGCGCGACGATGAGAAGAATGCAGGATGTTCGGCCGGCGGCAGGTGTCGCTTGAAGTGGATGTTCTCACTCCAGGGAAAGGACGAGGGGTACTGCGCGCCCCCGATGAGAAATCGTCTCGATGGCAGCCGGCATGCGGGCTCGAGAAAGAGATTCACGAGCGCGCGCTGACGATCTTCGGCGTACGTCCCGAGGTATGAGAGCTCGGAACGGTACGCGGTGACGGGAGCCACAGGGCGATGCTCCTCCGGATCCACGCTGCCGTACAGCGGCATCGCGAGCCGGGCATTCAGCTGCGACCGGAGCTGGCTGAGTGCCTCGCCGCCCGTGTAGCTGAGGACGAGATCGAAGTCGCCGAGGCCCTGCGGCGGGAGATATGGCACGCGCTCGCCCGCGGAGAGCTGGGACAACGTCACCGGAGTATCCAGATCATAGAACACGCGCCGTGTGGCGCTCGAGTCGAGCACGAGCTCGCTCGCGGCAATGCCGTCGGGGCAGTAGGAGGTGACCATGCCCGCGTCTGCATCGCCGAGCTCGCGCTGCGCTTCCTCGCGAACATCCGACCACTCGGAGTACAGCCGCAGGTGTCCGTACTCGATCTCGCGAAGATCGCGATGCGCCGCGTAGTACGGAACGTCCTTCTCGAAGAACACGATGTCGTGACCGCGTTTCGCGAGCGCGCGCAGCAGCGCGCGCCAGAGCGTGGCATGGCCGTTCCCCCACGAAGAGCTGATCGTGAGGCCGAAGATCACGAGCTTCATGCGACACCTCCAACGGCGCACGCCGCAGGAGCCATACCATGTGCGGTCGAGCGGGACGCTACGCGGCGTTCGACAGGAGCATTCCCCCCATCTGTCCGTTGACGAGCTTCGCGTAGTAGCCGCCCTGGTGCATGAGGTCGACGTGCGTGCCGATCGCCTCGATCCGTCCGTCGCGAAGGACCACGATGCGATCGGCGTTCACCACCGTCGCGAGCCTGTGCGCGATGATGAATGTCGTGCGCCCTCGAGCGGCATTGGCCAGCGCCTGCTGAACGTGCGCTTCGGATCGTGCGTCGAGTGCGGCGGTCGCTTCATCGAGGACGAGAATCGGCGCGTCCTTGAGCAGCGCGCGGGCAATGCCAATGCGCTGCTTCTGTCCACCCGAGAGCCTGCTGCCATGCTCTCCGACAACCGTGTCGTAGCCGTCCGGCAAGGCCATGATGAAATCGTGCGCGAAGGCCATGCGCGCCGCTTCCTCTATGTCGCTGTCATTCGCCGTCGGTCGGCCGTACGCGATGTTGTCACGAACGGTGTCATTGAACAGGCCAATGTCCTGATACACGGCGCTGATGTTCTGCCGCAGCGTGCGAGCCGAGATGTCGCGGATATTCACACCGTCGACCGTGATGCGTCCGGCATCGAGCGGATACAGACGCTGGAGCAACAGAGACATCGTCGTCTTGCCGCCTCCGCTCGGTCCGACGATCGCGACCGTCTCGCCGGGCGTCACATGCAGATGGATGTCGTGCAGCACGCGCGTGCCATTGTCGTATGAATAGCTGACGCCCTCGAAGCGCACTTCTCCGCGCGCATCCGCCAGCTTGATTGGCTTCGCCACGTCTGCGACGGTGTCGGGTGCATCGAGAATGTCGTAGATCGTCTCGAGTGCCACGGTGCCGCGCTGCAGCGTCTGATACACATCCGTCAGCCCCTGCACCGGTCCGAGCAGCGCGCCAACGAAGCCGAGCACGGCCACCAGCGTTCCGACAGTGACCTGTCCGCGGCTGACCAGAATGCTGCCCGCGATGAGGACGGCGATTCGCGCGAGGATGGCCGCGAAGCCGCGGAGTGCGCTCGTGGTCGCGTCCGTGCGCGCGCCGCGCTCGACGATCGCATTGCCCTCGCGCTGGCCGCTCAGAAAGCGACGCCGCTCCACCTCTTCCATCGCGAATGACTTCACGATGCGAATGCCGTCGAGCGTCTCGTTGAGGCGCGAGTAGAGCGTGGTCCATCGCTGCATGAGCTTGCGCTCGCGCTCCGTCTGCTCGCGCGCCGCCCACACGCCGATGAGCGCGGGAAGCGGGGTGAACGCGAGCACGATCACCGCGAGCCGCCACTCCAGCCGGAAGAGCGCCACCGTCGCGAGAATCAGATACGCGAGCGCGGGCGTGAGCTTGAATGCGATCTCGCTGAAGGCGTTGACATAGCCGTCGATGCCGCGATTCACGCGATTCACGGTACCGCCAACGCTCTCGCGCTGGTGGTACGAGAGGGGAAGCACGCCGAGCTTGCCCAGCAGCGCCTCGCGCAGCCGGTAGTCGACGCCCAGGCGCGTGCGCCACGTCGAAGCATTGAGCAATGCTTCGAGCGCGGTGCGTGCGGCAAGCAAGCCGAGGAGCACGGAGGCGAGCACGACGAGCGCAGTGATCGAAGCGCGCGCACCAAGCGCGTCGAATATGCGCTTCAACAGCAGCGGCTCCGCGACACCAAGCGCTGCGACAATGATTGCGAGCGCACTGATCCCCGCGATCTGCCGCTTGAGGGGGCGAACGAACTGCAATGAACGAACGAGAAGCGTACGCGAGCGAACGCTCTCGTGCGCTGATTCTACGAGACTCATGAGATACGAATGACTGCTGAACTGGAGATGTGATGACGTTCGTGTGAGCGATCAAATATGACGATCGAGCCCACTCTTTAGAACGAGCTCGTACATCACAATGATCCCGTTTCACACCTTGAATTTCGAGTCGGCATCGATGCGAGCCCTACAAACAATCGCGCGCGCGTGCGCTGTGTCGTCGTGAATGCACCGCCTCACACGCATCGATGGGGCATGTGCTTTGCACCTCGCGCAACCAGTGTCATCACATCTCGACAAGCTGATGAACTCGCGACGCAGCACGCGGCATTGTCGTCCGCCGCAACGACTCTCATCGACTTTCATCGACAACTGAGCAGCAGTGGAGGAGAGGAATGCGGCACATCTTGATCACGGGTGGAGCGGGATTCATCGGATCTCATCTCGCTGACGAGTTGCTCGCGTCCGGACATCGCGTGCGCGCGCTGGACAACCTCGCTCCGCAAGTGCATGGCGCGAACGCCTCGCGACCATCGTACCTCGATCCCGAAGTGGAGCTCGTCGTCGGCGACGTGCGCGATGCGGCGGCGGTGCGCCGCGCGCTCGAGGGCATCGATGCCGTCTACCACCTCGCGGCATCCGTCGGTGTCGGTCAAAGCATGTACGAGATCGAGCACTACACCGATGTGAACAATCTGGGCACGGCCGTGCTGCTCGAAGCGCTGTCGCGCGATCCGGTGGAGCGGCTCGTCGTCGCGTCGAGCATGAGCCTGTACGGTGAAGGATTGTACCGCGAGGCCGATGGATCGCTGCGCACCGATGCCGAGCGCAGCCTCGAGCAGCTGAAGGCCGGGCGATGGGAGCCCACGAACGACGACGGTGAAGCATTGATCCCCATCGCGACGCCGGAATCGAAGCCTCCGTGTCTCGCGTCCGTCTACGCGCTGTCGAAGTTCGACCAGGAATGCATGTGTCTCATGGTCGGGCGTGCGTACAACATGCCCACGGTTGCGCTTCGATTCTTCAACGTCTATGGCGCTCGACAGGCGCTCTCCAACCCGTACACCGGCGTGCTCGCCATATTCGCCGCGCGGCTGCTCAACGACAACGCGCCGATGCTCTTCGAAGACGGCGAGCAGCAGCGCGACTTCGTGAGCGTCAGCGACGTCGCGCGAGCATGCCGCCTCGCGCTCGACGTCCCGGCCGCCGCGGATTCCCTGTTCAACATCGGCAGCGGACAGCACTACACCGTGTCGGAGATCGCGACGCGGGTCGCGCGTGCCGTCGACAAGAGCTACATCGCGCCCGAGGTGAGCGGGAAGTACCGGGTGGGAGACATTCGACACTGCTACGCGGATATCACGCGCGCCCAGGACGTCCTCGGCTACACGCCCACCGTCGACCTCGACGACGGCCTGGCGGATCTCGCGGAATGGCTGAGCGGTCAGTCCGCGGACGATCGCGTGGAGCAGGCGAGCGCCGAGCTCGTGGCGCGAGGGCTGACGGTATGAAGAAGAATCCGGCAGTGGAGCGCGAGATTCACCCGGTCGTCTTCCGCGAGCCTGCACGCAACGGCTCCAGGCCAGTGCTCATCACGGGCGGCGCGGGCTTCATCGGCTGTAACCTCGCGCATCGGCTGCTGTCGATGGGAAATGCCGTGATTGTGCTCGATGATCTCTCGCGAAACGGAGTCGAGCGGAATCTGAAGTGGCTTCGCAAGACGCATGGCGAGCACATGCGAGCCGAGATTGCGGATGTGCGCGACGGAGAGGCAGTGCGGGATGCGGTATCCAACGCGCGTCAGGTCTTTCACTTTGCCGCGCAAGTCGCGGTGACCACGAGCCTCGACGATCCGCGCCGCGACTTCGCCGTGAACGCCGGCGGCACCCTCAACGTGCTCGAGGCGATTCGCGCCCAGGCGGATCCACCGCCGCTCGTGTTCACGTCCACGAACAAGGTCTACGGCGGGCTTGCGGACATCGCGCTCGAGCGGCGCGAGGGCCGCTACGAGCCGCGCGACCCGGTGATTCGCGTGCATGGCGTGAGTGAGGATCGACGCCTGGACTTCCACAGTCCCTACGGATGCTCGAAGGGGACGGCGGACCAGTACGTGCTCGACTACGCGCGGTCGTACGGGCTCAAGGCGATCGTGTTTCGCATGAGCTGTATCTATGGACCGCACCAGTTCGGCACCGAGGATCAGGGGTGGGTCGCGCACTTCCTGATTCGTGCGATCGAGGGAAGCCCCATCGTGCTCTACGGCGATGGGATGCAGGTGCGAGACATCCTCTTCGTCGACGATCTGGTCGATGCGTTCCTGCTGGCGCAACGAAGCATGGATCGGCACGGCGGAACGGCATTCAACATCGGCGGTGGCGCAGGAAATACCACGAGCCTGCTGGAGCTGCTCGACCTGATCGAGCGGATTCACGGCGACTCACCCGACGTCGCGATGCAGGAGTGGAGAACCGGCGATCAGCGCTACTACGTGTCGGACACGCGGCGGTTCCAGCAGTCGACTGGCTGGCAGCCGCGAGTGGGTGTGAAAGAGGGAGTGACGCGGCTGCACGACTGGCTGGTGGACGCGCGGAGCCATGCGAAGGCGCGCGCGAGAGCCGAGCCCGCGAGGCGCGTCGCGGCGGTGAGCGCGCTCACGGCTCCCTCGGAGGAGGCACAGGCGGAGGGAAGCGCATGAGCGCGACCGTCGAGGCGGCGGCTCGCGCGCTTCACTTCCGCGCAGCGACCTCTCGCGCGGCGTGGATCCACGCGCCGCGCGTCGCGTGCCTCGATCGCATTCCGATTCCCGAGCCTGGCGAGCGCGAGGTGTGCGTGCGACTCGAAGGAAGCGGCGTTTGCGGGTCCAGCGTGCCGGTGTGGGAAGGGCGGGAGTGGTTCTCGTATCCGCTGGAGGCGGGCGCGCCGGGGCACGAGGGATGGGGTGTCATCGACGCAGTCGGCGAGGGTGTGCACCACCTCTCCGTGGGCGATCGCGTTGCGGCACTGACATATCACGCCTTCGCCGAGCATGACTTGGCGGCGCACGTCGCACTCGTGCGGCTTCCACCCGAGCTGGGATGCGCGGACTTCCCGGGCGAGCCGCTTGGCTGCGCCATGAACATCTTCGCGCGCAGCGACATCCGGGCGGAGCACACGGTGGCCATCATTGGCATCGGTTTTCTTGGCG
>JAQBQC010000043.1 GCA_028287205.1 Gemmatimonadota bacterium | reverse complement strand
GCGCTCCAAGCACGCGCGCTCGAAGCGCTCCGCGTGGCGGTACCACAGCGGACTCGCGACACTCTCACGCAGCCACGGCTGGAGGCTCCATGGATCCCGCATGTCCATCACGAAGGGAAGTCCCGTTGCCACCGACACGAGCCTTCCCGCCTCGTGGCTCATGTGTGGAGGTGCGGAGGTGATCACCGCGTCGTGCACGCCGCGCACGACGATTCGCGATGCGAGCGCCGCGGCGCGGCGCGCCCATCGCTCGCCATGCGTGAGCTCGAGCCACGCCCAGTACGTGCGCAGCAGCTCGCGCGGTGTGCGCACCTGCGCCGGAATCTTCTCGCGGTCGATCGACTCCGGACGCACGTGACTCGCTCGCGACTCCGCCCCCGGGCCCGCGTGCGCGGCATTCGGCCCGAAGCGCTTGTTGGGCCAGATGGTTCGATACGCGCGCCAGAGCACGTGCTCGATTCGCTCGGCGGGGAGCACCGGATCGGACACACCGAATACACGCACACCGCCGGGAAGGGAGTCGAGCGCCGCTCCGATCGTCCCGGTTGGCGCGCACGTGATCACGTCCATCCCCCAGCCGCGCTCCGTCACGGTGTGCGCGAGCTTTTCCCATCGCCGCGCGCCGATGGTGGTATCCGGCGGAAAGTGGTAGCTGATGACGAGGAGCCGATGCGCATCGTGAGCGGCGGCTCCACGCTTTTCCCAGAACGGCGTCGGACCGGTTGGCGAGCTCACAGCGCGTGCTCCCGCACGATGGACAGGAACGCGCGTGCGCGTGCGCCGTGTCGCCATGCGATCATCCCACCGTAGGCCACCACCCCCGTCACGACCTCGATCACCAATCGCACCGCCGGAGCCATTGTTTGCGGAAGCGCGACCAGCACGATGCCGACCGCTAGTGCCATGATCGCCGTCGAGCTCACCGCTGGCCAGAGCGTGGCAAAATATGCGCGGGGCGACATTTGAAGTACTCGGAACGCCAGCCGGTACTGCGGGGCCACCACCAGCGGATAGGCCACGATCCAGACCGCCGCGACGCCACCCACGCCCCATCGCGTGCCGACGACGAACAACACCGGCATGACACACGCCGCGATCACCGAATACCACATGCTCTGCCGGGAATGCCCGGTGTAGATGAGCACCTGAGGAGTCACCGTATCGATCGAGCGTATCCCGCCATAGACCGCCAACAATCGCAACGGTACGATGGCGCCAAGCCATTGGCGACCGAGTACGGCGGGCACGAACTCGCCGGCGATGAGCGCGAGCCCTGCCGCCGCGGGCAGGGTGATGAACGCCAGCCCCTCGACCACTCCCAGGAAGTAGCGCCTGAGCGCCGCGATGTCGTGCTGCACGGCGGAGAACACGCCCGGCGTGACGCTCGAGACGAGTGAGCTGATGCGCTCGACGGGCATGGTCGCGATCTCCCACCCGAGCGTGTAGGCGCCGAGCGCCTGCTTGCCGAGCACGCGGCCCACGACGGCGAAGTCCGCGGTGTTGTAGGTGTACCAGGCCAGCCGCCCGACGACGATGTGCCAGCCCACGTGCAGCGTGCTGCCGATCGTGTCGAACGACGACGGCCACGCGAGCCTGTGCGGCCGCCACCAGAGCGCCAGCAGCGCGCCACACGCGCTTCCGACCAGGCTTCCGAACACCAGCGCCATGTAGCGGAACCCGCCGATCGCCAAGGCGAGCATCGTGAGCATCTGCGCCAGATTGGTAAGTCCATCGATCACGGCGAGGCGCGGATAGGCGAGGTCGCGCGCCAGCAACGAGCGGGGAAGCACGCCCAGCGATCCGAACACGAAGTTGATGCTCAGCAGCGCAATGATCGTTGCAACGGCGGGCTCGCCGTAGAATCGCGCGATCATGGGCGAGATCGCGACGGAGATTCCGGCGATCGCCAGCCCGACGATCACGCTGAACCCGCCGATGCGCGCGATCTGCTCCTCGGTCAGCTCCCGGTGCCGCAGGATGGCCGCCGTGAGCCCGAGCTCGTTCACCAGGGTGACGAGGCCCAGGTAAACGGCCGCCATCCCCATCAACCCGTAGTCCGACGGAGAGAGGATGCGCGCGACGATGAGGGTGGCGGCCCAGCTGAGAATCTGGGTCGCCCACTTCGTTCCTCCTGTCCACGCGATGCCCGACACCAGCGATCGGTCGAGCAGCTGGCTGTCAGTCTGCGGCGGCGGGAGGGTTACGGTTTCGTCGGCGATCGTCAGCTCGGCTCTCGTTCGTCAATAAAAAAGGCAGCACCAAGCACGTAACACTCGGCGCGCGATGTCATCATTATGTGGGTCGACATCGAGCATTAGCCATGCCGACGGGCGCGGAACGAATCGCGCGCGGTTGCGCCTCCGCTCGCGGCACCCACATTGCTCAACGAGCGACGTCACCTCCGCACTCCGATCGCACTGAACTCTTCACTCACCATTCTGCATCTGCTCGCCCCCGCTCCCGTGGGGGGGCTCGAGACCGTTGTGTCGACTCTTGCAACCGCGCAGCGACGGGCGGGCCACACTGTCATTGTCGCGCCAACGCTCTCGGGTCCGGGCGACGGGTGGAATTT
>JAQBQC010000037.1 GCA_028287205.1 Gemmatimonadota bacterium | reverse complement strand
GCCGTAACGAGAGGGATTCTGAATTCGTCGCTCGTACATCCGCGCGAAGTATTTCGGGAAGCGATCGCGGAGCGAGCCGCCGCGATCATCCTGGTGCACAATCACCCGAGCGGCGACCCGACGCCGTCCGCGGATGATCGGGTGGTGACGGACCAGCTCGTGGCGGCAGGACGATTGCTCGACATTCCCGTGCACGATCACCTCATCGTGGGGCGGGGACGGTACGTGAGCTTTGCGGAGGCCGGGCTGCTCTGAGCGGCATTCAGGACGTTCAATGTTGTAGGTTGAGAAGGTACGTTCATTGTGAGGACGGGACAGCGGTGACAGCTCCGACGCTCAAATCGATTCTTCCCGAGCTCAATCTCGGTGATGCCCGCCTCGAGCGACTCGACGCGGACCTCATCGCGCGCGCGTACAAATTCAGCGAGCGCGCGCACCACGGGCAGAAGCGGTCGTCCGGTGCGCCGTATCTCCATCACTGCGTCGAAGTCGCGAAGATACTGGCCGAGCTGCATCTCGATTCGAGCACGGTGGCGTGCGGGCTCATTCACGACGTCGTCGAAGATACGGCCGTCACCGTGGCCGATGTCGCGGCCGAATTCGGGAAAGAGATCGCCGCGATCGTCGATGGCGTCACGAAGATCGGAAACATCTCCTTTCAGTCGCGCGAGGAGCGGCAGGTCGAGAATTACCGCAAGCTGCTCCTCTCGATCGCGAAGGATGTTCGCGTCATCCTCATCAAGCTCGCCGACCGCCTCCACAACATGCGCACGCTCGACTATCTCCCCGAGGAGAAGCGCCGGCGCATCGCGCAGGAGACGATGGATCTCTACGCACCGCTCGCGCACCGCTTCGGTATGGCGCAGATGCGGTGGGAGCTCGAGGATCTTTCGTTCAAGTACATCGAGCCGCCGGAGTACAAGGCGCTCGCGAAGCTCGTAGCGCAGAAGCGCGATCTGCGCGAGCAGCTCATCGGCCAGTTCTCGGAGCCGCTCGACCGGGAGCTCAAGCGCGCCGGGATCAACGACGTCGAGGTCGTGGGCCGCCCGAAGCATCTCTGGTCGATCTGGAAGAAGATGAAGTCGCGCGAGAAGCCGTACGAGGAGATCTACGATCTCATGGCCGTGCGCGTGCTCGTCAACAGCGTTCCCGAGTGCTACCACGCGCTCGGCGTCATCCACGATGGATGGACGCCGCTGCAGGAGCGCATCAAGGATTACATCGCGCAGCCGAAGTCCAACGGATACCAGTCGCTGCACACCACGGTGTTCGGCCCCGGGCGCCAGCTGTACGAGGTGCAGATCCGCACGCGCGAGATGCACGAGACCGCGGAGTACGGAATCGCGGCGCACTGGCTGTACAAGGAAAATCGCACGAGCGCCGACAAGGCCGAGCAGGACATGAGCTGGCTGCGGCAGATTCTCGAGTTCCAGCTCGATGCGAAGAATCCGGATGAGTTCCTCGAGTTCCTCAAGCTCGATCTGTATCAGAAGGAGATCTTCGTCCTGACGCCAACGGGCGACGTGATCGAGCTCCCCGAGGGCGCGACGCCGCTCGACTTCGCGTTCGCGGTGCACACCGAGGTCGGACTGCACTGTCAGGGTGCGAAGGTGAACGGCCGCATCGCGCCGCTCTCGCGCGAGCTGCGCAGCTCCGACACCGTGGAGATCGTGACGTCGCCCACCGCGAAGCCGAGCCGTGATTGGCTCGCGCACGTGCGCACGGGGCGCGCGCGTCACAAGATCCGGCAGTGGATCCGCGTCGAGGAGCAGAACACCTCGGCCAAGATCGGTCGCGAGATGATCGACCGCGAGCTGCGCCGCCGCCACGTGAAGCCCGATGATACGCTGCTCACCGAAGCCGCGAAGGCGCTCGGCCTCAACGACTCGAAGCATCTGATCTCCTCGATCGGGCAGGGCGACATCGCGATCGCGCAGGCGCTCAGGATCATGTTCCCGGAGGAGGCCACCGAGACGCCCGCGAAGGCGAGCACGATCGAGCGACTCGTGCGTCGCATGCGGGGGCCCGCGCGCGGCGTGCGCATCCAGGGCGTCGACGGGCTGATGGTGCGCTACTCACAGTGTTGTCAGCCGGTGCCCGGCGATCCGGTAGTCGGCTACGTCACGCGCGGCCGCGGTGTGAGCATCCATCGCGCGGACTGTCCAAACGTGCTGCTGCTTGCGGAAGAGCCGGAGCGGCGGCTCGACATCGACTGGAAGGAGCAGGAGGGCGAGCTCTTTCTCGTGCGACTTGCGCTCGAGGGATCCGACCGGCGCGGCCTCTACGCCGAGGTCGCCGCGGCGATCACGGAGAGCGGCACGAGCATCAAGAGCATGGAGCTCAAGTCGGGAATGGGCGGCAGCATTTCGGGCTCCGTGCTGCTCGAGGTGGAGAACCTCGCGCATTTGCAGAAGCTCACCAGGCTCATTCGCAAGGTGAAGGGAATCTCGAGCGCCGAACGACGCGAGCGCACGGACAAGCACTGACGCTGGCGCGCTCGTCGGGCGGCACCCAGCGTGGCGTGGCATATGCGCGCAATCCTCCTCATGGAGGTGAGCATCATGTCAGCGACGCTTTATAGAAAAGGCTACGAGCATGCCCACGAGCTCGTCGAGCGCGGACAGGTGGTGCGCGACCAGCGCGACGACTGGAGCGAGCATCAGCCATCCACCGAGGATGAGAACGACTTCATCCGCCGCCACAGCATGGACGAATACGGAAAGTGGCATCTGGGGATCGACCCGAACGAGCCCGCGGACACCAAGGCGCATTGGAAGTTTCCGTACGGCGACTTCAAGAAGGTCCACCGCTGCGCAGTGATCTCCGCGGAGAGCAGAGCGGGCCAGTACAAGCATCTCGACATCGAGAAGGCGGCGAAGGAGCTGCTCGAGCTGATCGACGCCGAGGTCCCGAGCGCCTCGCGTTAGGCCGGCAGAGCCAGGCAGAATAGCACGCCGAAGATCCCCCGAATCCGTTATATTTCTGCATGGCCGAATTCGACCTTCAAGCCCCGTTTCAACCGGCGGGTGATCAGCCGCGTGCGATCGCCGAGCTAACGGCTGGGCTCAAGCGCGGCGACCGCTTTCAGACGCTGCTGGGCGTCACCGGCTCGGGGAAGACCATGTCCGTCGCCAACGTCATCAAGGCGCACGGCCGGCCCACGCTGGTTCTCTCGCACAACAAGACGCTCGCGGCCCAGCTCTACGGGGAGCTCAAGAGCTTCTTCCCGCACAACGCGGTCGAGTACTTCATCTCGTACTACGACTATTACCAGCCGGAAGCGTACGTCCCGACCACCGACACGTACATCGAGAAGGACGCCTCGATCAACGAGGACATCGACCGGCTGCGCCTGCGCGCGACGTCGAGCCTGATGGAGCGTGAGGACGTCATCATTGTCGCCACCGTGTCCGCGATCTACGGACTCGGCGATCCGGTCGAGTATCGCGCGCGCATGGTCAGCATCTCTCGCGGCGACGTGCGCGGGCGCGATGACATCCTGCGCGCGCTCGTGGGCATCCAGTACTCGCGCAACGATGTCTCCTTCGAGCGCGGCACCTTTCGCGTGCGCGGCGACACGGTCGAGATCTGTCCGGCCTATGAAGAGCAGGGCGTGCGCATCGAGATGTGGGGCGACGAGGTCGAGAAGATCTCGAAGATCGACTGCGTCACCGGCGAGACGATCGCCGATCTCGAGCGCGCCGCCATCTATCCCGCG
>JAQBQC010000568.1 GCA_028287205.1 Gemmatimonadota bacterium | reverse complement strand
GTGGGGTGCCCTTCGACTGGGGCGCCATCGGGCACGCAATGCACGCGCGGTCGGGGCAGCTCGTTATCGCCGGCGGACTCACCGCGGCAAACGTGGCCGAGGCGATCGAGACGCTCTCGCCGGACATCGTCGACGTCTCCTCGGGCGTGGAATCGTCGCCGGGAATCAAGGATCACGCGCGCATCGCGGACTTCATCGAAGCGGTGCGGCGAACGGGAGTGCTTCGATGACCGCAATTGGCACCGGCGACCGTTTCGGCGCCTTCGGTGGACGCTACGTCCCGGAGACGCTCATCCCCGCGCTCGATGATCTGGAATCGGCATTGGCCGAGGCGATGCGGGATTCGGACTTTGTTGCCGAACTGGACAATTTGCTTGCTACTTACGTCGGTCGTCCATCTCCATTGAGCGACGCCCCTCGGCTCTCCGCATTGGTGGGAGTGCCGGTGCTGCTCAAGCGCGAGGACCTGAACCACACTGGCGCGCACAAGATCAACAACACGGTTGGGCAGGCGCTGTTGGCGCGGCGGATGGGCAAGCGTCGCATCATCGCGGAGACGGGCGCAGGACAGCACGGCGTCGCAACGGCAACGATCTGCGCGCGATTCGGGCTGGAGTGCGTGGTGTACATGGGTGAGGAAGACATGCGCCGGCAGGCGCTGAATGTCTTTCGCATGCGGTTGATGGGGGCACGAGTGATCCCCGTGACTTCGGGCACGCGGACGCTGAAGGACGCCACAACCGAAGCAATTCGCGACTGGGTCACGAACGTAACGGATAGTCACTACATCATCGGATCAGTGGTTGGACCCGCACCATATCCCCGCATGGTACGTGAGTTTCAGGCGGTCATCGGACGCGAAGCGCGAGCCCAGATGCTCGCGCAGGTCGGTCGCCTCCCGGCGACCGTCGTTGCGTGCGTGGGTGGAGGGTCGAACGCCATGGGAATCTTTCATCCATTCGTCGACGACGCGGACGTGGAGCTGATCGGTGTCGAAGCGGCCGGCGAGGGGCTCGACACGGATCGCCACTCTGCGTCGCTCTCGCGAGGAACGCCGGGCGTGCTCCATGGCGCGCGGAGCTATCTGCTGCAGGACGCGGCCGGCCAGGTGCATCCCGCGCACTCGATCTCCGCGGGGCTCGACTATCCCGGCGTTGGACCCGAGCACTCGCATCTCAAGGACAGCAAGCGTGCAACGTATGTGTCGATCACCGATGACGAGGCGCTCGAAGGGCTCGTGACCTTGAGCCGCCTCGAAGGTATCATCCCCGCGCTCGAGACCGCGCACGCGATTGCGTGGGTGGTGAAGGAACGCGCGCGTTGGTCGGCGAACGAGCCGGTGCTGATCTGCATCAGCGGACGCGGTGACAAGGATGTCACACAGGTGAGCGAGCTGCTCGGAGACCGCATAGCCTCGTGACCTCGCCGACGATCGCGCCCCCAGAGCTCTCCGCCGACGAGCTTCCGGATCCGCCGTGCTCTCCTCAGCTCATCGAGGAGATGCTCCGGCACCTCGCGCGCTCGATCAAGACGCACCAGCTCTATCTCCCGAACAATCCGATCTACCAGCGCGCGATCGAGAATCTGCGCGGCGCGTTCGCGCCGATCTGGCCCCACACGCCGGAGATCGTGCTGTCGATCACGGAGTCGGACTTTCGCTGGTTCGGCCGCTCGGTGATGCACGAAGCCAACCGCTCGGAAAGCGTGCCGTGGGTGTTCTTCAAGGATGGCGTGCGCGAGCTGACGCTGACGCAGGGCATCGAGGACGACGAGCTCGTATCGCTCCTGCGCATTCTCCAGCGCGTGCGCAACGCGGCGCCCGAAGAAGACGATCTCCTGACCCTCATGTGGGAGCAGGAGTTCACGCGACTCAAGTATCGCTTCGTCGACATCAATCTCGATTCGCACGCATCGTTCGATGCCTCGACGGAGTCGCCGAAGGAGCGCACCCTCCCGATCGTCGACGACATCCGCGCAGAAGAGGAGGCGCAGCCCGAGCGCAAGTCCGGGATCGTTCGCATGGAGGACCTCGATGCGACGCTCTACTTTCTCGACGAAAAGGAGATCGACTATCTGCGCGGCGAGGTGGCGGCGGAGCAGACGATCGACATGCCGCGCAACGTGCTCGCGATCCTGCTCGATATCTTCGAGGTACAGGAGAGCGAGCAGGTCCGCGAGGAGATCTGCAGCATTCTCGAGAGCTACATGCTCAATCTTCTCGCTGGCGGCGCGTACGGATCAGTCGCATATCTGCTCGCCGAGACCGAGCAGCTGATCGGCCGCGCTGTTGCGCTCGCGCCGGTGCACAAGCAGCGTCTCGTCGCACTGCCCACGAGCCTGAGCGACCCGGCCGTGCTGTCGCAGCTGCTCGAGGCGCTCGACCAGTCGGACGTCATCCCGGAGCAGGCCGAGCTCGACGCGCTCTTCGAGCAGCTGCGTGGCGGCGTGCTCGGCACCGTGCTCGGATGGCTGAAGCAGGCGCAGAAACCGGAGCTGCGCACGGCACTCGAGCGCGTCGCCGGGCGCATGGCATCGGTGAACAGCGCCGAGATGATGAAGCTGATCGGCTCGACGGATGTGTCGGTGGCGATCGAGGCGATGCGCCGCGCGGGGGAGCTCAAGACGCCGGCAGCGGTGGCGCCGCTCTCCAAGGTGCTGCAGCAGCCGAATGTGGAGCTGCGTCAGGCGGCTGCACAGACGCTGTCCGAGATCGGGTCAGCCGGCGCATTGCGACTGCTCGAGACTGCGTTGAACGATGACGACCGCGATGTGCGCATCGCCGCCGTGCGTGCGCTCGGCGTTCGTGGACACCGCGCCGCGCTGCCGCGCGTCGAAGCGGTGGTGCAGGGAAAATCGGTGAAGGGCGCCGATCTCACCGAGAAGATGGCGTACTTCGAGGCGTATGGCGCGCTCGCTCGCGACGCCGGCATTCCGCCGCTCGACAAGATTCTGAACGGGCGCAGCTTCATCGGACGGCGTACCACGCCCGAGCTTCGTGCGTGCGCGGCGCGCGCGCTCGGGATCATCGGAAGCGCGAACGCGCTCGAGTGTCTGCGTCGGGCCACGAACGACCGCGACCCGATGGTTCGCAGCGCAATCAACCGCGCGATGCGCGAGCGTACGTAAATGACGACACCGGCGACCCTCAGCACCGGATCGACGAATCTCGCGCCGCCGAGCGTTGGCGAGCGCGGAAGCGACGGCTTCGTTCGCAAGATGGGGCGCGAGTTTCTGCTCGCGATCTATGGCGCGCTGCGAACGGTGAAGATGTACCCGCCCGACAATCCGGTCGTGCAGAAGACGATGCAGGAGGTCGTGCGCCTCGCGAACGAGCTGCTCCGCAACGAGCGCGAGGTCGAGCTGCGCGTGTCCGGCGAGTTCATCTTCATCAACGCGACCAGGCTGCGGCTCGATCTCGAGAACTACGCGAGCTTCAATCGGATCATCACCGCGTTCAAGGACGCGGGCGTCGGCCTGTGCCGCATGCGCGACGGCTCGACCGTTCGCGACTGGGTCGTGTTGCTGACGCTGCTGCAGAACGCCAACGTCGGCGACGCCGATGGCCGCCTGTACGCGCTTGGCGAGAAGCTCGCCGCCGCGAAGGTGACCGCGTTCGAGCTCGGACCTCCGACGAATCTCGACGAGGAGCTGCGCCAGAAGGCGAAGGAGGCGGCCAAGCGCACGTACGCGCAGTCGGTGTCGGTCACGAAGGAAGTGATCAACTCCGTGCGCATGGGGCGCAGCCCGAACATCAAGAAGATCAAGCGCGTGGTGCAGGGCATCGTCGATCAGATCCTCAATGAGGAGACATCCCTCATTGGACTGACGACGCTGCGCGACTACGACGAGTACACGTTCACCCACAGCGTGAACGTGTGCATCTTCTCGGTCGCGCTCGTCCGAAAGCTCGGGCTCACGCGCCTCCAGCTCTACGATCTCGGCGTTGCCGCGCTCATGCACGACATCGGCAAGGCGCGCGTGCCGCTCGAAATCCTGAACAAGCCGAGCGGCCTGTCGGAGGATGAGTGGCGGGCGATCGCCGGGCATCCGTGGATGGGAGTGCTCCAGCTGTTCGCGATGCGCGGGCAGAACGACATTCCGTATCGGGCCATGATCGTGGCCTTCGAGCATCACAAGAAAACGGATCTCTCCGGGTACCCGAAGC
>JAQBQC010000538.1 GCA_028287205.1 Gemmatimonadota bacterium | reverse complement strand
TCTTCGTAAACGAGCGGCAGCATGCGCTCGACGTCGGAGCATTCGGGCGACGGCGTCACGGTCGCTGGCGTGTTCTCTTCGTCGTTCCCGACGCTGATCTCGTCGGTTTTCGGACGCGTACTCAATGAGTGCCTGCTTTTCGGCGGAAGGGAGCCGAATATAGGTCCCTAAACGCATGAAAGCGACCGGAGAAATCGGTCGCTTTCATGTCAGAAGTTGTGCTCGCCGTCACATCGGCATCTTTCGTTACACCGGCCTGTGCTCAGCCTTGAACAGCGCCTGACTTGAGCGAGTTCGTGTCGATCACGAACCGGTACTTCACGTCGTTCCTGAGCATCCGGGCATACGCCTCATTGATCTGCTGAATCGGAATCATCTCGATGTCGGAAACGATGCCGTGCTCCGCGCAGAAATCGAGCATCTCCTGCGTCTCGGCGATTCCGCCAATCCCCGAGCCGGCCAGCGACGCGCGGCGACCGAGGAGCGAGAACACGGGCACCGAGAGCGGCTCATCCGGCGCGCCGACCATGCACAGCACACCGTCACGCTTGAGCAGGTTCAGGTAGCCGGCCACGTCGTGAGGTGCCGAGATCGTGTCCAGGATGAAGTCGAATGTGCCGGCGTGCGAGGCCATCTGCGCGGCGTCCGTCGAGATCACGACCTCGTCGGCGCCGAGCTTCTTCGCGTCGGCAATCTTGCTTTGCGACGTCGTGAACTGCACGACGTGCGCGCCAAACGCGTGGCCGAACTTGAGACCCATGTGTCCGAGACCGCCGAGCCCCATGACGCCGAGCTTCTTGCCCTTGCCAACGTTCCAGTGGCGCAGCGGCGAGTACGTGGTAATCCCGGCGCAGAGCAGGGGCGCGGTGGCCGCGAGATCGAGCTTGTCGGAAATGTGCAGCACGTAGTTCTCATCGACCACGATGGAGGTCGAGTAGCCACCATAGGTGACCTCGCCGTTCTTGTCGCGGCTGTTGTACGTCAGAGTCGCGTGAGGATTCGTACAGTACTGCTCTTCGCCATCCTTGCAGTTCTCGCACACGCGGCACGAGTCGACCATGCAGCCAACGCCCGCGAGATCGCCCGCCTTGAACTTCCTGACGGCGGTGCCCACACTCGATACGCGGCCCACGATCTCGTGGCCGGGGACCATCGGGAATATCGAGCCGCCCCATTCGTCGCGGGCCTGGTGGATGTCGGAGTGGCAGACGCCACAGTAGAGAATGTCGATCGCGACGTCATTCGGCCGGGGAGCGCGGCGCTCGATCTGGAACGGTTCTATCGGCGTCTTTGCGCTCAGCGCAGCGAAGGCAGGGGTCTGCGTGGCCGGCGAAGTCTTGGTCTGCTTTCCTGGGTACTCGGCGGTATGTGTCATTGGCAATGTCCTGGGTCAGATGCGAGAGGCGTATCCGCGACCAATCGTCCACGGTCGCGCTTCGTTCCCGTCTCGAAGTTCACTGATGTCACCTATGGGCTTTCGCGGCGGTGCGGAGGACGGAGACGAACAACGGAACGTCGGCCCAGCTGCCATTGTAGCGCTCGCCGTTCACGAAAAAGGTGGGCGTCCCGTTCACGCCACTTCTCACGCCGCTGCGGAAATCCGCACGAACCCGGTCGAGGCTTGGACCGCCCGCGAAAGCCGCGATGATCTCTGCCCCTGGTACTCCGATCTCCTCCGCGTAACCGACGAGATCCTCGTCCTCGAGGGCGTTCTGATTCTCGTAGAGCGTGTCGTGCATCTGCCAGAACTGATCCTCGCCATGTGTGCCGACTTCCTCGGCAGCGATCGCCGCGTGCATCGCGTGCGGATGCGCTTCCCTCAGCGGGAAATTCCGAAAGACGAATCGCATCTCCTTTCCCAAGGCATACTGAATCTGCTTCACGACCGGATACGCGAGCCCGCAGTACGGGCACTCGTAATCGCCGTACTCGACGAGCGTGACCTTTGCGTTCGCCGGTCCCTGCGTGTGATCGCGATCGCTTACGGGCGGCGTCAGAGTGCTGATTGTTTCGATGACCGTCATGATCTGCTCCCCGCGGTGGCGGACCCGCGTTGCTCTGGTGTGAGTGCGTCGAGCGCCTTCAGGATGCCGTCGGCGCCCGGATTCACACCGTCCGGTGAGAGGTGGTTCCAGCGAATCACGCCGGCCGCGTCGAGAACGAACAAGGAGCGCGACGATTCGCCGACATCGTCGTGATAGGCGCCATACTTTTTCGAGACCTCGCCCTTCGGCTCGAAGTCCGAGAGGAGGGGGTAGTGGAGGTGGCGGTCCTTGGAGAATGCCAGGTGGCACCACGCTCCATCGACCGAAAGGCCGAGCACCTGCGCATTGTACTCAGTGAATTCGCCGAGCATCTCGTTGTAGAGCGCCACCTGATCGCCGCAGACCGGACTCCAGTCGGCTGGATAGAACACCAGCACTACGGGTTGTCCCTTGAAGTCGGAAAGCGAGACCTGTTGATCGGGCGTCGACTTCAACGTGAAGTCGGGAGCCTCCGCGCCGATGGGAAGCAGCTCGCGAGTTTTCGAGGTCGTCGTTGCCATGCGGGTACTCCAGCTTTGCAGTGAAGACGCCGGTTCAGGCGTCGCCGAGAATCTCGTCGACCGCTTTGATGTCGTCCGGAGTCAGCTTCCAGCTCGCTGCCGCAGCGTTCGCGTGCACCTGATCGGGGGTCGTTGCACCCGCGATCACCGAAGCGACGACGGGAAGGCGAAGGAGCCAGGACATCGCCAGCTCGAGCAGTGTGTGCTTTCTGGACTCCGCAAAGGCAATCAGCCGCTCGATCGTCGCCAGATTCTCGTCCGTGAACTTCGAAGCGAGCCATCCACCTTCCGCGATTCGTGTGCCTTCGGGTGCCTTCTCCCCCCGACGATACTTCCCGGTGAGCAATCCACTCTCGAGAGGGAAGTACGGGAGGTACGCGATCCCGAGCCGCTCACACTCCGGGATGACGTCGGCCTCATCGTCACGCTTGAGCATGTTGTAGTGATTCTGGACGCTGACGAAGCGCGCGAGGTGGCCGCGCCTGCTTGTTTCGTCGGCCTCGCGGAGCTGCGCCGCTGAAAAGTTGGAGCAGCCGATCTCCAGCACCTTGCCGGCCCTGACGAGCTCGTCGAGCGCGCCGAGCGTGTCGGCGATCGGTACGGATGGATCGGGCGCGTGCAGCTGGTAGAGATCGATGTAGTCGGTGCCGAGGCGCCGAAGGCTGTCGTTACAGGCCTGGTGCACGTACTCGGGGCGCGCTCCTGTGCGAGTCGGATCTACCGGCTTCCCGAACTTGGTCGCGATGATCACACTCTTTCGCCTCGCCTCGAGCGCGCGGCCGAGGAATTCCTCGCTCTTCGTTTGACCGTAGGTATCGGCGGTGTCGAAAAAGTTGATGCCCGCGGAGATGGCGGCATCGATCACGCGACGACTCGCGCTCTCATCGATCTTCCAACCGAAGTTGTTACATCCCAAGCCGATGACTGAAACTTCCAACTTTCCGATCCGTCGTGTCTCCACGCTGCAGGCGCTCCACGGTTGAGTGTCGATTCTTCGAGTGTCTGTTCGTCGCATCTGTGTTCACGGAACTAAATGTTCCCGGTGTGCGCTCGTTCCCGTATGAGCTCCCTTGAAACGCGCCCGGCCACGATCGTTCATCACGATAATCCCGCTCGTCACCAATGACATCAGTAGCTGCTCATCTATCTCGCGCGGCGCTCGTCGCTTGCGTGATGCTCGCCGCCTGCAAGCAGGCCGCGCCGCCCGCCTATCCGCCCCCGGCGGTGACCGTGCTCAAGGTCGAGCCGGAGAAGGTCGAGGCCAAGCTCGACTACGTCGGCCAGGCGGAAGCATCCAAGGCTGTCGAGGTGCGCTCGCAGATCACGGGAGTGATCGTCGCGAGGCCGTACACCGAGGGCACTGACGTCTCGCAGGGCACGGTGCTCTACCGCATCGATCCCACCACGTACGAGGCGGCGCTGCGCAGCGCGCAGGGAACGCTTGCGAACGCGCAGGCGCGGCTTGCGAACGCGCAGCGCAACCTGAATCGCGTGCAGCCGCTGCTCGCGGAGCACGCGGTGGCGCAGGTGGACGTCGACAATGCAGAGACGGAGCTGCAGCAGGCGCGGGCAGGAGTCGATCAGTCGCGCGGGGCAGTGGACGAGGCGAAGAAGAACTTCGACGACACGTTCGTGCGCGCACAGATCAGCGGACGCGCGGGGCGCGCGCTGCTCGTGCTCGGCGCTCGCGTGACGGGGCCCAGCGATCTGTTGACCACGGTGGAGCAGGTCGATCCGATCTACGTGAGCTTCAATCCGTCCGACCGTGATGTGCTCGAGTGGCGGCACAACGAAGCCACGCGGAAGATGATCGCCGGCGGCAAGCTCAAGGTCGCGATCACGCTGTCGGACAAGAGCGTCTTCCCGCATCAGGGGACGGTGACGTTCGTCGATCAGTCGCTGCAGTACAACACGGGTACGCTGCTCCTGCGTGCGTCGGTGCCGAACCCCGAGCACGTGCTGCTTCCCGGGCAGTTCGTGCGTGTGAAGCCGCTCGGCATCACGCGCGACAGCGCGCTCCTCGTTCCGCAGCGCGCAGTGCAGCAGGGGCTGGCCGGTACCTTCGTCTACCTCCTCGGGCCCAACAACACGGCGATGGCGCGCGACGTGTCCGCCACTACGTGGGACGGCGGCCGCTGGCTCATCGATCAGGGGCTCAAGCCCGGCGATCAGGTGATCGTGGATGGTACGCTCAAGGTTGGTCCGGGCCGCCCGGTGAACCCGACGCCGTACGATGCCGCGAAGGACTCCACGCTCAAGCAGTCGGGCGATACGACGGCAAAGGTGAAGGTGGGACAATGAAAACGGGGCCAGATCCTCTCGATGCG
>JAQBQC010000511.1 GCA_028287205.1 Gemmatimonadota bacterium | reverse complement strand
GTCGACCGCCATTTCTCGAGCACCACGTTCACCGCCAATCGATGCAGCCACGTGGCCAGCGAGCTCTGTCCGCGAAAGCTCGGCAGTCGTTCCCAGGCTCGCACGAACACATCCTGCACGAGCTCCGCCGCCTCACCGCCGTCGCCACTCATGCGCAGGCAGAGCGCATGAATGGCGGTCGCGTGCGCCCGATACACCGCCTCGAACGCCTCGACGTCGCCTGCCTGCGCACGGCCGATGATCTGGGCCATCCGACCGGAGCCATCCCGATCGTCACGCGTACCGATCGATCCATCGGTCTCCTGATTCACGGATGACGGCAATCGCGACGTCAGTGCGACGACGCAACCGTCAGCGTCGAGTCGATGTCTCGCGCGACGACGGCGCGCGGAATCGGCCGGCCCTCGGCGAGCATCGTCGGAATGCGCACGCCCGCGACGTTTCCCTCGCGATCGAGCGTGACGATCGCCGTCGTCGACGCGAGCGAGACACGAAGCACCCAGGTGCCCTCGCTCGGCCATTGTCTGCGCACGGCGAATACGCCCGGTCTCGAGGTCGCATCCAGCCTGAGTGCGATGCTGCGCCGCGAGCCCGCCACGAGCCCTTCCGCGGAGCCACTGACGTCCGCCAGGCCGGGAGTGCCGTCGTGCGCGGCGGCGTGCACGAGGAAGACCGCGCCTTTCGTCGAGCCGTCGAACGGATTCACCGGTGACTCGATCGAGAGCCACGGTGGCCACTTGGCGCGTGCCGGCGCCGTGGCCGCTGTGACAGCGAGGAGCGTGGCAAGGAGCGTGGTGAAGCGCATCGTGCGAAGCATAGGACCTCCTATCCGGCGGGTACCGAGCGTTCCCTCACAGATTGGATGGTGGCTTCGGTCGATCCGCTTACACGCTGCCGGTGCTGAGCTGCGCCCGGCAGGGCTCCAGGGGTTGAGTCGCGCTGTCGCGGCTCAACCGGCCTTTCCAGCCCAGTCTCATCCCGTCCGGTACACGTACCAGCCCGGAGCGACGCGCTCCATGTACATCACATCTTCCGTGCCCATCGTCGGCTTTTCGCACGTGGCGCCGAAGTGCATGTACCCGACCGTCGTCTGCTCGGCGCCGCCAATCTTGTAGCGCACACACTGAAGCGCGTCGTGCTTGCGCAGGGCCGCGCCGAGATTCAACGCGTGCATCGCCGCCGTCAACGCATTCCTGTCGCCTTGCGGAAGCGCGTCCGCCGGGAACGTCGCGCCGCTTTCGTCGAGCGCGTTGAGCGCCGTGTGCGATTCGAAATCCGACGCCAGCTTCAGGATCGCCGCCTTGTGCGCCGCGAAGTATGCCTTGAGCGCGGCGTTGCTCGAAGCCGCGAGCCGCATCCGATCGCGCGCGAAACCAAGTGAATCGGGAAGATTCTTCTTCGCCTCGAGCGAGTCGAGAATGAGAAAGTGTACGGGCGGCAGCTCGAATATCCGTACATTGTCGATCTTCCACTTGCCCGATTCGCGCACGAGATACGTGTACCAGTCCGCGAAGTGCTTTTCCGGCCCACTTTCCGTCTCGTACACCGCATGCGCCGAGTCGCGCTCGATCTCACGGATCGCGAGACGCGTTCCTCGCGGCAACATCGCGCCGGGCGTAGGCGTAGTGTCGAGCAGCTTGGCGAAGCGCGCCGTGGCGATGGTGCTGCGATCGGACAAAACCGAATCGGCGTAGAATCTACGGACGAGCGCCGCGATGGTCCGCGTCTCCGCGGCGGATGTGGCGGACTTTCCCTGCGCGCTCGCCACACTGCCGAAGGCGAACGCCACGGCCGCGCACACGCGACCGATTCTCACTCCCAGCATGCTGTTCTCCACTCAGACCACGATCAAGTCGTGCTGGTAATCCTCTGGCGTGATGATCACCTCACCCGCCGCAATGAACGCGTTCACCTCCGCGCGCACGCCGATCTCGCCGCTCAGATACGCACCCGGCTCGATCGAGAATCCCAGCCCCGGAATGAGCTCGCGCACTTCCCTCGACTCGAAGTTGTCGATGTGCGGGCCGGCGCCGTGCAGCTGTCGTGAGTCGATCGAGTGCCCCGTGCGGTGCGTGAACGCCGCGCCGAAACCGCGCGCCGTGAGCACGTTGCGCGCAGCATCATCCACCTCGGCGCCGCGCACCGCCACACCAGCCGGAATCTTCTCGCGCAGCAGCGCGATCGCCGCGTCGCGCGCGTCGCGCACCGCCGTCCACACCTCGAGCATGCGCGGCGTCGGCTCGCCGATCGATCCCATCCACGTCTGGTCCGCGTAGATCCCCTCGTGCTCGCGTGCCCAGAGATCGATGAGCAGCAGATCGCCCCTCCGAATCTCGCGCGGATGTTCCGGCGAAGGCGAATAGTGCGGATTCGCCGCATTCTCGTTCGCACCGACGATCGGCTCGTGCTCGAACTCGAGCCCCGACTCCCTGAATCGGTTCGCGATCCACTGCTGCAGCTCGTACTCTGTGATCGGCGTGGTCGTGCGGCTGCGCTTCCCCGCCTCCTCGAACGCCGCGCGCGCCGTTGCGGCGACGATCCTCGCGGCGCGCTTGTGCGATTCTAGCTGCACGTCCGTCCACAGCGCATAGAAGCGCGACACGAGCACGCCCGAGGATACGATCTCCGCTCCGGTTGCGCGCACCATCTCCAGCACTCCGCCTGGCACACGATCGAGATACGGCACGGCATCGCCCGGCGAATACTCCATCGCCACGCGCTTACCGTTCACGAGCGAGTGCAGCGTTTGCTCGAGCACCCTCCAGCTGCCATAGCGCACCCGCTTCCACTCCTTCGGCCAGCGGTGCCACGGCCCTTGCTCGATGTCGTGCGTCACCGCCACGGGCACGCCCTCCCGCGGAATGAGCGCGAACACGCGGCGCGTCACCATCCCATCGAGCGCGAGCACCCCCGAGGCGATCGGATTCGCCCCCTGAAAATCGAAGAGGAGCCAGCCATCGAGATCCGCCTCGGCCAGCGCGCGTTGCAGTTCGGGGAGCGTTTCGGGAGTCAGCATTCCTGCAGTTTGCGACTAATGGCTGATCGAGCGCCACTCGGCGCGCCACTCGCACATGCCCTCGCCCTTCCCAGCGCAGCGCACGTGGTCAACGGCCCCGCCGCTCGCTCCGAGAAGTCGCAGGAGCTCCTGGAGGACGGCCTCGTAGTAAGCACATCCCGCCCCGCGCGGCGCGCTGTCGAGGGTGGCCGAGCGGGTGACCTCGAGGGTGAGATACGAGCCACTGCGACGAACCTTTCCATTCAGGAAGCGCGCGGCAATGCGCTGGACGTGTCGGAGGGCGATCGGCCGTGATAGAATTGACGGCAGAACGGTGATCATCTGCCGCGTCGCGGCCGGGATGCTCAGATATGTCTGCATGGCCAGATAGCGGCCGGCCGCGCGAAATACAGCCTCGGCGTCGGGGCGACGGCCGATCAGACGGGCCAGCCCTACAGCCTCGTCAAAAACCGGACGTTCCTTGCGGCGCGCGGCATCAGTGTAGCGCTTGATCTGCGCGTACACCGTATCACTCAGGCCGAGACGTTTGTTGCGAAGCTCGGGAACGAACTCCGCGTCAAGAT
>JAQBQC010000510.1 GCA_028287205.1 Gemmatimonadota bacterium | reverse complement strand
GCTAGACGACGAATCCTGAGAGTGTTTTTTGCACTAAAGCTCTTTTTGGCGGTAATTCGATGAGGTACCTCACAACTGTGGACCCTTCGTCCGTCGTGATCGCACTCTGCCTGCAATCACGAAGGATGCAGCCTACCCGACAGAGCATGGTATGGCGCTGGAACAGCTGAGCAGTCTCGGCCAGGTGAGTCGACCGCGAGGATCGTCGAAGCCTGCGAACACTGCTCCATTCAGACATGACGTACAATTCTACGAGAGCGACGTTTTTCTCGTAGCTGCAGCGTGCGACTACTTCGCGGAGGGACTGCAGTCCGGGCAACGTTGTGTGGCGATCGCGACGCAGCGGCACCGGCTCGCCCTCACACGAGCGCTCGCGAGACGCGGCGTGAATGTTCCTCGCGCGCGAAGCTCTGGCCAGCTGCAGCTGCTCGACGCCGACAAGATCCTCGCGTCGTTCATGATCGGTGACGCGGTCAACGAGGCGCTCTTTCGGAATGTGGTGGGCGGCGTCTTCGCCGAGAGGTCGCTCGGCTCGGGGCTACCCATTCGCGCGTTCGGCGAGATGGTCAATCTGCTGTGGCAGAGCGGCAATCACATCGCCGCGCTCGAGCTCGAAGCGCTCTGGAATCAGATGGGACCCGTCTGGAACATCGAGCTGTTGTGCGGCTACGCCATCTCGAATTTCGCGCGCTCGGCGCACGCCGAACGATTTGAGGAGATCTGCGGACAGCATGCGCACGTCGTTCCCGCGGAGAGCTACTCCCGCTCGGACGCCACCGGCAGGCTTCTCGAGATCGCTCGCCTGCAACAGCGCGCCCAGGCCCTCGAGCATGAAGTGGCACAACGTCTGGCTCTCGAGAAGGAGCTGCGCCAGGCCCTCGAAGAGCAGCAGCGCTCACTCGTGGCCGAGCGCGCGGCGAGAGCCGAGGCAGAGTCTGCAAGCCTGGCGAAGAACCAGTTCCTCGCCGTGATGAGTCACGAGCTTCGCACGCCGCTCAATGCGATCGCGGGTCATACCCAGCTGCTCGAGCTGGGGCTGCATGGCCCGATCACGAATGCGCAGCGCGACGCGCTCGACCGCATCGATCGCAGTCAGCGGCACCTGCTCGCACTGGTGAACGACGTGCTCAATCTCGCGCGCGTCGAAAGCGGCCGCGCGGAATATTCGCTGGAGGCCGTGGAGATCGGATCCGTCATCCGCACGATGGTCGCGATGATCGAGCCGCTACTCTCGTCGGCTGGGCTGGGGTGCCGCGTGGTCGAGCCGTTGCAGGGCTTGGCGCCCGTAATCGTTGTCGCCGATCGGGAGCGGCTACAGCAGATCGTGCTCAACCTCCTGACCAATGCGATCAAGTTCACACCGGCCGGTGGGCTCATCACCATCGACGCTGCCCGCCTCGATGATTCGTCCATGGCCCGCGTGGATGTTCGCGATACCGGCATCGGCATTCCCGAGGAAAGGCTCGACGCTGTGTTCGAGCCATTCGTTCAGCTCGCGGCGACGCTCGCCAGCCGGCAGGACGGCATCGGTCTCGGCCTCACGATCAGCCGGGAATTTGCACGCGGAATGGGCGGCGATCTGACAGTCGCACGCGGTCTCGATGAGGGCGCCTCGTTCAGGCTCACTCTGCCGCTCGCACAGCCGCCCGGTTAGTGGGCGGCTGCGCGAGCGGAGCCTGCTAGTCCTTTTCCTCGCCGACGTTCTTCTGCAGAGCCTCGACGAACACCCGGACATCGGCTGGGGCCGAGTTGCCATCCGTCGACAACAGTGTCGCGACGCTCTTCGAGTCTCCACCATTCGGAAGTCCCGACGACGAGCCGTACACTGATTTGTTCGCCTCGTAGTCGCTTTCCCACTTCGTACCGGACAGGCTGACACCCGCGAACAGGCCCTTCGTCTTCGAGTACGAGTAAATCTCCGCCTTCGCCTTGTAGTCCGTCTCGGCCGAGAGATTTCTACCCACGGGCCCCGCAGCGACGGATGCGCCTGCACCGATGTCGAACGTCGACGATGCGAGCCGCTGCGCATCCTTGTTCACGAACACGAGCACGACGTCCGCGGACTGCCCGCCAATCTGGAAGCCGAAGCTTCCGCCTTTGAGCCCGACGAACACGGGCGCGCTCCAGCCGTTTCCGGTGCGGCAGCTCGCGACGCCGAAGCCGAACCGTCCGCCAACGCCCAGTCCCGCCTGTACGACGCCCGGAATCACGGCGATGCAGGTGGCGGAGTTGAGCAGCGACTTGGGTGGCGAGCGATCGGGAAGCGACACGAGCTCGCTCAGCACCTCGCTGGCGCGCTGCGCACGCTTGCTGAATTTGTCATCGCTCTTGTCCTGCGCTCGTGCCGATGTGGAAACGACGTGCGACGCGATGACGACGGCGAAGAGCGCACTCGCAACTCGCGCGGCTGCGAGAGCCGGGATGCGCGATATAGATCTGTTCATGGACGCCTCTTGAGTAAGCCAGCCTTTCCGAATCCGATGGTGAGAAATGGTGGAGCTCGTTATACCAGCGCAATGCCCGTTCCGTTCGCCGAGCTGAGCCCGGAGTCCATTGTTCGACGGCAGCGGTGGCTGGGAACATGCACTTGCCACCGGCCACCAACAAAGAACTCGGAGGTCGTTATGACACGCAATGTATCCGCGCGAAGCCCGCAACAGCGCGCGCGCAGGAGCGGGGCGCTGAGACGCTCGGTTGTGGGAGCTGCTGTGGTGCTGATGGCGGCGACGGCGATCGGCGGATGCGCCTCCGGGCATTCGCAGAAAGGCGGCGGTGAGAGTCAGCAGATCATCGTGCACGTGACGAACGATCTGGCGCCGCCATCGGATGTCACGGTATATGCCGTCTCCCAGGACGGTATTCGGCGACTTCTGGGAGACGTGCCGCCCAACAAGGACCGCGCATTGAAGGTGCCGAACAACATTTTCCCCGGCACGAGCTTTCGGATCGTCGCGGAGCGCACGGGAGGGCGGGCCATCGCGTCGCAGCCGATCACTGCCAATAGTGGCACCCAGATGATCGACTGGGATCTGCAGACGAACGCGGTGTGGTTCCCGGAGACTGGAGACTAGCTCGATCGTCGCGCGATGCGCGAGGACGTACCCTCCACAATCTTTCGCTCTCTGACTGGATTGTGGTGTGAGAGGTGTACCTTCCAACTACACGACGGAAGATGCACCTCTTTGGAGTAGGCGATGTCAAAGCACGAGCGTTCGACCCTGGTGCCCGCGCCACTTTCGCGCGAGGCTGCCCCCTTCCTGTC
>JAQBQC010000488.1 GCA_028287205.1 Gemmatimonadota bacterium | reverse complement strand
GTGGCGCTCCGCAGCGGCTCGCTGGTCGTGAACTCATCGCAGGGCGGCGGCGGAAAGGATACCTGGGTGCTGGCCGCTGGAGGGAGCTGACATGGCGATGCTCTGTCGTGTTGCCGAGGACGTGTTCTGGATGAGCCGCTACGTCGAACGGGCGGCCGCAGTGGGCCGGCTGCTCGAGGTCACGGGGCATCTGGAGCTCGACGAAGGTGATCCGATCTCGAGGCGTGAGCTGTGGCAGCGGCTCGTGCAGCCGCGCTCCGGCGACGGCGCGCTCCCCGACGAGCTCACTCCGGCTTCGGGCGGGCTCGAGCCGTTCGCCGTGCGCAACTGGCTCGCGCGCGACCTGCGCAATCCGCGATCGCTCATCTCGTGCGTCGCGCGCGGGCGCACCGCCGCGCGGCGCGTGCGCGAGAGCATCTCGAGCGAGATGTGGGAGGCGATCAACGCGCTCCACCTCTGGCTCGCGGCGGGGGGCGCGGACTCTGCGATGGACGAGGACTCGCATCCGTTCTACCGGCGCGTGCTCATGGAAACGCAGTACATCCAGGGGCTGGCCGATGCGACGCTCTCGCACGACGACCCGTGGTACTTCACCAGCCTCGGCAAGTATCTCGAGCGCGCAGACAACGTCGCGCACATGATCACGCTGCAGGCGCATCTGTTGCACGAGCGCAATGACGACGACCAGGTGCGATGGCTCGCGGTGCTGCGGTCGTGCGGCGCGGCGGAGGCGTACGCGCGCTACTACTCGTTGCGTGTGGACCCTGCGCGCGTGGTGGAGTTCCTGCTGCTGAACTCATCCTTTCCGCAGACGGTGCGCTTCAGCCTCCGGCACGCGTCGCATGCGCTGCAGCAGCTCAGCGGCTCGCAGCGCGGGGAAGCGGGCAGGGAGGGGGTGACCGTCGCGACACGCTCGCTCGGCCTCTTGAGCGCACAGCTCGAGCACGCGGCCGTCGACGAGATTCTCGAGAGCGGGCTGCAGAGCTATCTCGCGGCGCTCCAGAAGAACATCGCGCGCGTCTGCGATCAGGTGACGCGCGTCTATCTGCGCGATGAGCCGCAGCCGGGACGGGTCGTCGCCGTGGCACGCGCCGCGATGCTGATGGCCGAGCAGCAGCAACAGCAGCAACAGGATCAATGAAGGTTCGTCTCGAGCACATCACGCGACTCGACTACAGCACCGATGTCGTGGAAGGAGTCATGGATGTGCGGCTCGGTCCTCTTTCCGATGTCGACCAGCGCTGGGACGTGTTCACCATCGCGGTGAACCCCTCCGGATCCGTGCGCCGATACACAGACGGCTTCGGCAATCGCGCCCACCTGATCACGGTCGCCAAGCCGCATCGCATGCTCGAGGTAGTCACGCGATGCGACGTGGTCACGTCGCTCGCGGATCCGTTCTCGCCTCCCGCGCAGCGGCCCCGCCCACTCACGCCGTCGGAGCTCGCCGATTATCTCTCGCCGTCGGCCCTCGTGCCCGTGAGTGCCGAGCTCGCGGCCATCGCCGAGCCATACCGGCCGGCGACTGTGGACGGCACGTTCGAGGCGGTGCGGCAGCTCTCGAAGTACGTGCACGATGCGTTCACGTATCAGAAGAACGTCACCACGGTTGCGACCACGGTTGAGGACATTCTTCGGCATCGCACGGGCGTGTGCCAGGACTTCGCGCACTTGCTCATCGGCTTCTGTCGCTCGATCGGAATTCCGGCGCGGTACGTGAGCGGGTACACGGTCTCGAACGGCTCGAACGGCGATGGTGCTCCGATGGCGGACACCGAGGCCTCGCATGCGTGGGCGGAGGCCTACACGCCCATGCATGGATGGCGCGGCTTCGATCCGACGAACGATCTCGTCGCCAGCACGGCGCACATCAAGATGGCAATCGGCCGTGACTACGCCGACGTACCACCCACTCGCGGCACCTTTCGCGGGCAGGCGGACGAGCGGCTCACGGTGTCCGTGGAGACGCGCCAGGTCGAGTGAGCGTCGATGCTCGCAGCGCAGGGCGCGCGTATCTAGCTTTGACTACCATGATGATCATCCGCTCCGCCGCTGCGGCCCTCGTCGCGGCCGCCACCGTCGCCATCCCGGTTGCCGCGCGCGAGCACGCACCGCCCATCGTCGCGCGCCGCTCCTTCTCGGAGCCCGCCTACTCGCCCGACCGGCGCGAGATCGCGTTCGTCTCCGGCGGCGACATCTGGGCCGTGCCCGGGGGTGGTGGCGACGCGCACCTGCTCGTCTCCGATGCCTCGAACGACCACCGGCCCTTGTACTCGCCGGACGGCTCGCAGCTCGCGTTCATGTCGAATCGCAACGGCGGCACCAACGTCTACGTGCTCACGCTTGCGAACGGCGCCCTGCGGCGACTCACGTTTGGCGATGGCGTCGACCAGCTCGATTCGTGGTCGCGCGATGGAAAGTGGCTCTACGTCTCGACCACCGCGTACGACATCTCGGGGATGAGCGATGTCTATCGCGTGAGCGTAGAAGGCGGAACGCCCA
>JAQBQC010000474.1 GCA_028287205.1 Gemmatimonadota bacterium | reverse complement strand
GTCGACCGCGTCGCGATCGAGCTCGTCGATGCGGATGGCGGGCGCGTGCCGACGATCTCGCGCGATCGACACGGCGTCATCACGGGCAAGTCGATTCCGCAGTCGATCGCCCGAATGGTCGTCGAGGAGAAGGTCGCAGTGCTGTCCGACAATGCGCCGCAGGACCAACGCTTCGGCGGCCAGTCGATCCTCATGCAGAGCGTGCGCTCGGCGATGTGCGCGCCACTCATCGGAACCGAGGATGTGGTGCAAGGCGTGCTCTACGTCGACAACATCACGACGACACATCGCTTCAACGAGGAAGACCTCGAGTTTCTCACGGCATTCTCCAACATCGCCGCCGTGGCGCTCGAGAACAGCAAATTCTCGGAGCGTATCAGGCACGAGACGATGGTTCGGGGAAACTTCGAGCGCTTCTTCGCGCCGCGGCTCGCGGCGCAGATCGCCGGATCGGCGCACCAGCTCAAGCTCGGCGGTGACAAGAGCACGGTCGCGGTGCTGTTCAGCGACATCCGCGGATTCACGGCGCTGTCGGAATCGATGAAGCCGGACGAGGTCGCACGTCTGCTCAGCGAATATTTTTCGGTGATGGTGGAGATCGTCTTCAGGCACGGCGGCACGCTCGACAAGTTCATCGGCGACGCGGTCATGGCGCAGTGGGGCGCACCGATCGGCGCGGACGACGACGGCGATCGCGCGATGGATGCAGCGCTCGACATGATGCGCGAGCTCGAGACACTCAACGCTCGCTGGGAGAGCGAGGGGCGGCCGCGCCTGCAGATAGGCATCGGGCTGAGCTTCGGCGAAAGCTTCGCCGGATACATCGGCTCCGAGCGGCGTCTCGAGTACACCGTGATCGGTGACGTCGTCAACATTGCGAGCCGGCTGTGCTCCGAGGCGTGCGGTGGCGAGATTCTCATCACCGGGGCGATGCGACAGGCGCTGACGGACGCTCCAGCCATGCGCGAGCGCGGCACCATGGAGCTCAAGGGCAGGAAGGATGCGCTGCCCGTCTACAGTGTGAGCACGTGAGGGGATTCGTCGTCCCGCCGGGATACGTTGCGCTCAGCGAGTCCGGTGTAGAGGGAGCCGCGCTCGCGTCGCTGGAAGCACCGCTGCGCGAGGCACTCGCCGAGGGCACCTTCTACGAGTACGCCGAGCATCATCCGGAAGCGGAGCCGCTCACCGGCCGGGGGATCGCGTACGCGGTTCCGCTCCCGACGGGCGAACGCGTCGTCGTGCGTCGGTCGCGCCACGGTGGCCTGCTCGGCTCCATCCGCGATGACAAGTTCCTCGGTGCGACGCGCGCGCCGCGCGAGCTCGAGATGTCGCTCACGCTGCGCCGCCTCGGCGTCTCGACTCCCGAGATCGTCGCGTACGCCACGTATCCCGCCGGACCGATGTTCCGGCGCGCGGATGTCGTCTCGCGCGAGGTGCCGAGGAGCCGCGACCTGGCAGCGGCACTCGGCGCGCTCGCGCGCGGCGACTCGAAGCGCTCGCTGCTCGAGTCGACCGGAAAGCTGCTCGAGTCGCTGAGCGTCGCAGGCGCGCGGCATCCCGATCTCAACATCAAGAACGTGCTCATCGCCGATAACGACTTCGGTGGAGTGGAGGCGTTCGTGCTCGACGTCGATCGCGTGTGGCTCGACAGGGCGGGAGCCGAGGCTGTGCTCGCTGCCAATCTCAGGCGCCTCTCGCGATCAGCGGTCAAGTGGCGCCGGCTGCAGGGGCTGCCGATCGAGGAGGCGGATCTGCTGGCGATCGAGAGCACTGCGCGGGAGCTGATCACGCTCGCGCAATGACGAGCGCGAAGCCCGGGCGCCGCATCTGCATCGTGATGATGAGCGCGATCGGCGACGCGGTGCACGTGTTGCCGGTGATTACCGCCTTCAAGCGACACGATCCGAGCTCGAAGATCACCTGGATTCTGCAGCCGGGGCCAGCGTCGCTCGTACGCGGTCATCCCGATGTGGATGAGATTCTGATCTTCGAGAACGGGCGCGGCTGGCGCGGACTGCTCGACCTGCGAGCAGCGCTCGCGCATCGTGAGTTCGATCTTGTGATCGATTTGCAGGTGTACCTCAAGGCGGGGCTCGTCACCTCGTTCACGCGAGCGCCGGTCAAGCTCGGCTTCGACAGGGCACGTGCCCGCGACCTGAACTGGCTGTTCACCACCGAGCGCATCCCATCGCACGCGCCGCAGCACGTGCAGGATCAGTATCTCGAGTTTCTTGCAGCCCTGAGAATATCGGCCGAGCCGCTCAAGTGGAAGCTGGGGCCGTGGCCGGGCGAGCTCGCGACGCGCGACCGAGTCCTCGGCGCCCTGCCCCGCCCCTTCGCGACGCTCGTGATCGGCGCGACGCATCGCGAGAAGGAGTGGATGCCGGAGCGCTGGGCCGAGGTCGCGAGCGCGCTACGCAGCGACTTCGGGATCGAGCCAGTGCTCGCCGGTGGACGTTCGGCGCGCGAGCTCGAGACGGCACGTCTCATCGAGGCTGCCGGAGCACACACACACAGCACTCTCGGCGTACCGCTGCGTGAGCTGGTGACGATCCTCGAGGCCTCGGAGCTCGTCATCTCGCTCGACACCGCACCGCTCCACATGTCCGTCGCGCTCGAGCGGCCCGTGATCAGTCTCATGGGCTACAACAACCCGAAGCGCGTTGGTCCGTATCGTCGCTATCACGACCTGATCGTCGACGCGTACGGCGATCCTGGCGAAGAGTATCCGATCGCGTACGCGCATCGACTCGGCCGCATGCCGCGCATCACCGTGCGCGACGTACTCGAGCGCGTGCAGCGCTGGAGCTCGGTCTACCGCGATCGCGCCGCGAGCACCCGCTCGTAGACTTCGAGCGTCCGCGTCACCGTGTTGTCGATGGAGAACTGCGGCGCGCGGCGAATGCCGTTCGCGCCCATCTGCTCGGCGAGCGCACGATCGGTGATCAGGCGCGCGATCGCGTTGCCGAGCGCGGTTGCATCGCCAATGGGCACGAGCAGCCCGGTCTCGCCATCCACCACAGCCTCCGGAATGCCGCCTGCTGCGGTCGCAGCCACGGGCTTGCCGAAGGACATCGCGTCGATCACCACGCCTCCGATCCCATCGTCGCTCGAGCTGAGCGAGACCACGTCCGCCACGGACATCAGCGAGTCCGCATCGGTGCGGTACCCCGCGAGGTGCACGCAATCGCCGAGTCCGAGCGTCGCGATCTCGCGCTCCACCGCGCCGCGCAGATCGCCCTCGCCCACCATCAGCGCCTGCACATTGGGAACGGTGCGGCGTGCAACGTCCATTGCGCGCACGAACGTCAGCGGATCCTTGTGACCAACCAACGCCGCGACCATCACGACGAGCGGCGCACCAAGCCGTACGCCGAGTGATGCGAGCGTCTCAGGAGATGCCGGCGGAATCACTCGCGTGAGGTCCACACCGCTGTACGCCACCGTGTTGCGCGCCGACTCGATCCCGCTCGCGACGAGCGCGTCCGCGGTGGCGCGGCACACGGCGATCATCGCGTCCGCGCGGGCGTACTTCCATAGCGAGGCTGGAGTGCGCTTGAGCGGAAAGCTCAGGCGGGGCGTGAGGACCATGCGCGCGCGCGTACCCCTCGTCGCGAGCGGGATCGAGTCGGCGCGCATCACGGTGGCGTACAGCGGTGTAGAACTCACGCGCGTGATTCCGCCCGCGTAGCCAGAGACGCTCGCATCACTCGGCGTACGGCTTGGTGCGCCGCTCGTCGTGATGGTCGCGGCGTTGGTTGGTCACAAGGATCCGCTGACGTTCGTGCGCGCAATGGACGTTGCGCGTCGCAGCGTTCCCAACGTGCAGGCGCTGATGGTG
>JAQBQC010000473.1 GCA_028287205.1 Gemmatimonadota bacterium | reverse complement strand
TACTTGTCGAAGGTGTTCTTCAGCGCGCTGTCCGGCAGCGCTTCCATCTCACCCACCGGGGCGATACCGACAGTGGTCGACGTCGCATCGAAGTCGCCGAGCTCCACGGAGCCGGCGAGAAAGTCGATGTGCTGCTGCGCCATGCTCGCGCGATACGATGCCATGATGTCCGTGCGGAACGTGTCGCGCTTCGCGGCAAAGTCCTTGGCTTCGCGCGCGTGGTGCAACACGGTCGCAATGAACGCCGCGTCCGCATATCCGCGCAGCCCGAAGAGATCATCCCAGAACGAGTGCATCGGCTTGGCCGAATATCCTTCGTGGCTGATGGACTCCGGAAAGAGGCCGTGATACGCGCGCTTCACGCCGCTCGAATATTCCGCGGTGAGCCGCTGCGCGCGCAGCGAGTCCATGTACGCGACCGCGCCGGTAACGTGCGGCCACATCTTCGCGAGGAACGCGGTATCGCCCGTGTAGCGGAAGTAGTCCGCGATCGCGTAGACGAGCTCACCATGACTGTCGTTCTCGGGAACGGGATCGGCCCCACGCGAGTCGACGCAGCACGGTACCTTGCCGTTCGGGAACTGATAGGGCGCGTACCACTCGAGGAAGGCGCGCACCTGCTCGGGGTGGCCGAGCCGCAGGAGCGCGGCTCCGATCATCGAGCCGTCGCGGATCCAGGAGCGGGCGTACGATCGCGCACCCGGATGGATCTGCGCGCCGTGATCGTTGATGAGGATGTACGCGAGCTGTGCGCGCAGCGTCTCCGTCACGCGTGACGCGGAGCGTGGCAGCGAGATCGACACCCGGTTGGCGATCGAATCCCACGCGCTCGTCGCCGCCGCCAGAACGCGACTCGCGAACGCATTCGCCTCCACCACTCGCGCGAATGGACGCGAAATTGGCGCGCGCTCGTGGAACGGCATGAGCACGTAGACATCGCGCGACGTGCCGGCGGGGATCGACAGCGGATAGGACATCGCGGCCGACGCGTGCTCCATGGGGTCGTGCACATCGTGGCGCGTGGGGAGAGCGCCGGCACGCAGCGACTCGATGATCTCTCCCTCGTCGAACGTCGAGGCGCCGACCGCGGCCGGTGCGGTGAGCGGCACGACCGTCCATGAATCGTTCACGCGAAGCAGCGTGTCTTCCCACGCGATGCTGCGAATGGGCGCGTCACCGCCCTGTGTCGCGAGAAACTGCCAGCTCGGATTTACCTGGAAGGGACGAACAGCGAGATAAAGCGTAGGCTTCGCCACGGACTTGCCGCGATTCGTGACCCGGTAGCGCGCGTAGAGCGACGATGAGTCCGGCGCCCCAGCCGCGAACGCCGTCACTTCGAGATCGAGCGCGCCCGCGGTCCACTTCACGGAGGGAATCGGCAGATATCCCTTCGCGAGCGACTGCGTCTGCCGCGCATCGTGCCACGTCACGAGCTTCCCGCCCACACGGAGAAAGGGCTCGAGTGAGAATCCGCCCGCATGCGGCTCGATCGCGCCCTGCTCATTGATCAGCGCCTCGGCGTCATCGCCATCCACGCCGACCACCGTCCAGAACGATTGCTTGGCACTGAGGTATCTCGGATAGCTTCCCGCGGGTGCGCTCGCAGCGACATGCGCGAAGAAGTCGTTTCGCGACGCCGACCACTCGACAGGGATCACTGCGAGCTCGCGAATCGCGTACGTGCGCGGCTCGCTCGATGGCGGCATGCGCACGCGCAGATACCGCGACTCCACCTCGGGCAGATAGATCCAGTCGCGACCTCCGTTCCCGCCATCCACCGCGTAGACGCTGTCCCACTTCGCGCCGTCGGCCGACGTCTCGACCACGTAGTGCGCCGCCCCCGCGCCGGGCGCCCAATCGATCGTCGCGCCGCCGTACTCGCGAGTGGTGCCGAAGTCGAGCGAGAAGATCTGCGCGTTCGAGGACGCGTCGCTCCTCCACCACGTTGCCGCCTTTCCATCCGAGCCGAGTTCGGCCGCATGGCCTGCCACTTCGGACGTCGCGCTCGCCACCGGCGTTCCGGTGTATGGGCGCACTGGAGCCAGCGGCGTGAACGTCAATCCATCGAGCCACACAGTTCCCTTGCCACCGCTACCAGCCGTGATCGACAGCTCGATTGCCGCCAGGTGCGCGAGCTCACCTCCCCCGCGCGGCCCCCACGCGAAGGCGATGTGTCGCTTCTTGAGCGTCACGGTGCGCCACTCCTCGGGGAAGTGCACGTTCACCGCGTTGTTCCACCACACGTTGTCGCCCGTCGAGTCGATCAGCTTCACCTCGAAGTTCTCGGCCGGCGCCTCACCGCGAATGCGATAGGAGAGCGCGTAATTCTCCGGGAGCGCGACATCGAACTTCTTGCGCGCGATCGCGTAGCCGCCGTGGCCGTGAAAGTCGAAGTCCAGCCGCATCGCGCCGCGGTGCGGCCCGATGCTGTCGGCCGAGACGGAGAGCGACACACCGTCAGATGGATGCGCGCTCCACCCCGCCGTCGTCTCGAAGCCATCGAGCAGTCGCGCGGAGCTCGGCAGCGCCGGCGTCGACGACTGCGCGCGCACGCCTGCGGCGAATGCCAGCGAGCCCACTACACCAACACACGCGCGCAGCCGGCGACTCACCCCTTCACGCTCCCGGCCATCACGCCCTGGATGTAGTAGCGCTGCAGCACGAGGAAGACGATCACCACCGGAAGCACCGTGAGCACCGAGCCCGCCATCATGAGCTCCGTGTCCTGCACGTGCTCGCCCACGAGACTCGCCAGCGCGACCGGCAACGTGTAGCGCCGCTCGTCGGAGAGCACGATGAGCGGCCACATGAAGTCGTTCCAGGTCGTGAGAAAGGTCCAGATCGCGAGCGTCGCCAGAATCGGCGTGATCGTGGGCAGCACGATCGAGCGGTAGATCCGCGCCTCACTCGCGCCGTCGATACGCGCGGCGTCGAGCAGATCGTCGGGGATCGAGATCGCGTACTGGCGGATGAGAAAGATCCCGAAGATGCTCGCCATGCTCGGGATGATCACGCCCCAGTACGTGTTGATGAGGCCGAGCGACTTCATCAAGAGAAAGAGCGGAAGCATCGCGACCTGCACGGGGATCACAAGGCCTGCACTCATCGCGCGGAACACACTGTCGCGACCCCGAAAGCGCAACTTCGCGAACGCGTAGCCCGCCATGGAGTTCACGATCAACGAAAGCACCGTCACGACGATCGAGATGATGCCGCTGTTTACGAGATAGCGGCCCATGCTCAACCGCGTGAACACATCGCGATAGTGCT
>JAQBQC010000432.1 GCA_028287205.1 Gemmatimonadota bacterium | reverse complement strand
GCGCTTCCGCGGCACGGCGCGCGAGATACTGAGCGAGCCACCGGACGCGTGGAGTGGGCGAGCGGCCGTGGAGTGGGCGCGCCAGCTCGGCCGCGGTGGGCGCTTCGATCCGGCGGTCGAGCATCTCATAGATGTTGCCGCCGCTCTGGACGCGATCTATGACGCAACGGCGTGGGGCGCAACGACGTGGGGCGCAACGACGTGGGGCCGGTAGCATGAGGCTCCTCATGACCGCGGACGCGGCGGGCGGTGTCTGGAGCTACGCGCTCGAGCTGGCGCGCGCGCTTGCACCGCACGATGTGGAGGTCGTATTGGCAACCATGGGTCCGCTGCCGAGCGACGCGCAGCGCGCAGAAATGTCTCGCCTCAGCAACGTGCAGCTGGAGACGAGCGAATACGATCTCGAGTGGATGGTGGACCCGTGGGCCGGTGTCGAGCGTGCCGGCGAGTGGCTGCTCGCGCTCGGGGAGCGCGAGCAGCCGGACCTCGTGCACCTGAATGGCTACGTCCATGCCGCGCTGCGCTGGCGCGCGCCGGTGTACGTGGTGGCGCACTCGTGCGCTTGCTCGTGGTGGCGCGCGGTGAAGCGCGAACCTGCTCCGCATTCGTGGGATCGCTACCGTGCCGAGGTGCGCGCCGGGTTGCATGCCGCGACGATGGTGATCGCACCCACGCGCGCGATGCTCAACGCGCTGGCGGCGGAGCACGGACGCGTCACCAACGCGCGCGTGATCTACAACGCGCGGCGTGCGAGCGACTACCCGCCGCTCGAAAAGGAGAATCTCGTTCTCAGCGCCGGCCGCATGTGGGATGAGGGGAAAAATGCAAGCGCCGTCGAGCATGTTGCGCCGATGCTCGACTGGCCAGTCTACGTCGCTGGCGATGTCGCGATGCGTGGAATCCGCGCCGTGCAGCCCGCAGCGTGTCGCAGCTTCGGCTCGCTCGCGCCAGGCGAGCTCGCGCAGTGGATGGGTCGCGCGTCGATCTACGCGCTCCCTGCGCGCTACGAGCCCTTCGGACTTTCGATACTCGAAGCCGCGCTCGCCGGGTGCGCACTCGTGCTCGGGAATATTCCCAGCCTCCGCGAGCTGTGGCGGGACGCCGCACTGTTCGTGGATCCGGACGATCACGACCTCCTCGCACGCACGCTGCAGCGCCTGATCGAGGACGGCGAGCAGCGGCGCACGATAGCTCAGCGCTGCCGTGCTCGCGCACTCGCGTTCGATTCGAAAACAATGGCAGCCGGCTACCTCAGGGCGTACGAGAGTGCGTTGAGCGTGGCCGATGCGTGGCGGGAGGAGACTCGATGCGCATCGTGATGTTCTGTCATTCCCTTCGATCGGATTGGAACCACGGCAACGCGCACTTTTTGCGCGGGGTCGCTTCGGAGCTGCTGGCGCGCGGCCACGACGTGGTGGTGCACGAGCCGCACGATGCGTGGAGCGCACAGAACCTCATTGCGGAGCGGGGAGCCAGAGCGCTGGAAGACTTCCGGCGCGTCTACCCGCAGCTCTCGAGCGTCCGCGACGACCGCGTCATCGATCTCAACGAGGCGCTCGACGGAGCAGAGTTGGTGCTGGTGCACGAGTGGAACGCCCACGCGCTCGTCAAGCGCATCGGAGACCATCGCGCATCCGTTGGCGGCTATCGCCTGTTCTTCCACGACACCCATCATCGCTCGGTGACGGAGCCGGAGAGCATGGCGGCGTACGACCTGCGTGACTACGACGGCGTGCTCGCATTCGGCGCAGTGATCCGGGATGTGTACGTGAATCGGGGCTGGGCGGAGCGCGCGTGGACGTGGCAGGAGGCCGCAGATGTGCGCGTGTTTCATCCGCGCGCGCGCGCCGTGCGCGAGGGCGATCTCGTCTGGATCGGCAACTGGGGTGATGGTGAGCGTGCCGACGAGCTCGAGGAGTTTCTCGTCGACCCGGTGATGGCACTTCGGCTCCAGGCGCGAATTCATGGGGTGCGGTATCCGGAGCATGCGCGCACGATGCTGGCGCGCGCCGGGATCGAATACGCGGGATGGCTGCCTAATTACGAGGCGCCCGCCGTGTTCTCCCGCTTCGACGTGACCATACACGTGCCCCGCCGCCCGTACGCGCGCGCGCTCCCGGGCATCCCGACGATTCGGGTGTTCGAGGCAATGGCATGCGGCATTCCCCTCATCTCCGCTCCGTGGGATGACTCGGAGCGGCTGTTCACTCCCGGCGAAGACTATCTCGTCGCTCGAACCGGCGCGGAGATGCGCCGCCACCTGCGCGACGTGCTGCACGACGCACAGCTCGCGGAGTCGCTCGTGATGCGTGCCTTCAGCACCATCCACAAGCGCCACACGTGCGCCCACCGCGTGAACGAGCTGCTCGCCATCATGCGCGAGCTCGGCTCCGTACCATCCACACTCGCCCGGGCCGTCGCGGTATGACGAAGCACACTGCAGCTCTCGACGTCGCCTTTTTCGGATCGAGCCTCGTTTCCGCCTATTGGAACGGCGCGGCGACGTACTATCGCGGGATCGTTCGCGCGCTCGCCGAGCGCGGGCACCGGGTCACGTTCTACGAGCCGGACGCCTTCGGGCGTCAGCAACATCGGGACATGTCCGACCCGCCCTGGGCGCGCGTGGTCGTGTACGAAGGCGAAGGCGAGGACGGCGTGCTCCGCGCGCTCTCGGATGCGCGCGGCTCAGATCTCATCGTCAAGGCGAGCGGCGTCGGCGCGTTCGATGAGCTGCTCGACCGCGAGGTGCTCGCCCTGCAAGACACTCGAACGCTCGTCGCGTTCTGGGACGTGGATGCGCCCGCCACGCTCGATCGCGTGCACGCGGATGCCGAAGATCCATTCCGCGCGCTCATCCCGCGCTACGACCTCGTGCTCACCTACGGTGGAGGAGATCCAGTGATCTCCGCGTACGAAGCGCTCGGCGCGCGCGCGTGCGAGCCCATCTACAACGCGCTCGATCCCTTCACGCACTATCCGGTTCCCCCCGAGGCGCGCTTCGCGTGCGATCTCGGATTTCTCGGCAACCGCCTTCCCGATCGCGAGGCACGCGTGGAGGAATTTTTTCTGCGAGTGGCCTCGCTGCTGCCGGCATCGTCGTTCATGCTCGGCGGGAGCGGCTGGGCCGACAAGTCGATGCCACCGAACGTGAATGCGATCGGACACGTCTACACGCACGAGCACAACGCCTTCAATTGCACTCCGCGCGCGCTCCTCAACATCAACCGTGAGAGCATGGCGCGGTACGGATTTTCCCCTCCCACGCGCGTGTTCGAGGCGGCCGGCGCCGGCGCGTGCCTCATCACCGACGAGTGGGCCGGCATCGAGCTCTTTCTCGAGCCCGGCACGGAGGTGCTGGTCGCCGGCGACGGAGAGGCCGTGGCGGCGCAGCTGCAGTCGCTCACCGCCAAGCGGGCGCGCGAGATCGGCGATGCCGCGCATCGGCGCATTGTGGGAGAGCACACGTACGCACACCGGGTGGCGCAGCTGGAAGCGTTGCTCGACGTAGTGCCAACGGCCATCGCCTCATGAGCATCGCGGCGGACGGACTCGACATCGTGGTGCTCGGCCTCAGCATCACGTCGAGCTGGGGGAACGGGCACGCCACCACCTATCGCGGGCTCGTGCGCGAGCTCGAATCGCGCGGG
>JAQBQC010000426.1 GCA_028287205.1 Gemmatimonadota bacterium | reverse complement strand
CTCCATCCGCGAGCAGCGCCTCGGCGCGCACGGCATCGGGATGCATCGCACGAATGACGACGCCGGGCGTCGCGCCGGCTACCGGGTGCGCACCGAGGATGCGGTGCGGATCGTCGTGATCCCCGGCGAGGAGGCGGTTGACCTCGCCGGCATCGAGGCCGGTGAGCGCTGCGGGCGTTTGCACAGGGGTGGTCATGGTGTCTCCAGCTGGTAGCGCAGGAGCACGAGCGAGAATGGTGCGAGCGTGACCTCGTTCACCGGCTCATCGACGATCGTCGGGCGATCCGTGTCCACGGTCAGCACCCACGATCCGGGCATCTCGAGATGCGGAAGCAACCAGTGCTCCTCGCCTTCCCGATTGTTGACCATGAGCAGCAGCGTGTCCCCCTTGATCGGCCTTCCGCGCTCGTCGATCTCATCCGCAGCCTCGCCCCGAATGAGCATTCCGAGCGAGTGGCTCTTCGTGGAGTTCCATTCGATATCAGTCATCTCGTGTCCATCGGCGCGCAGCCACGTCACTTCCTTCGCGCCCGACTCCACCGGCTTGCCGCGGAAGAAATAGCGGCGGCGCAGCGCGGGGTTCGCGCGACGAATGGCGAAGATGCGCTGCGTGAATTCGAGCAGCCCCTTCTCGCGCTCATCGAGATCCCATTTCATCCAGGAGATCTCGTTGTCCTGCGCGTAGACGTTGTTGTTGCCGTCCTGCGAGCGCGCAATCTCGTCGCCGTGGGCGATCATGGGCACGCCCTGCGAGAAGGCGAGCGTCGCGAGAAAGTTGCGGATCTCGCGATCGCGGCGGCGCATCACCTGGTGATCGTCCGACGGGCCCTCGACGCCCCAGTTGCGGCTCAGGTTATCGTCCGTCCCGTCGCGATTCTCCTCGCCGTTGGCCTGATTGTGCTTCGACTCGTAGCTCACGAGATCGTTGAGCGTGAAGCCATCGTGCGCCACGACGAAGTTCACGCTCGCATACGCCTCGCGCGCGCTCCACTGATAGATGTCGCTCGACCCCGAGAGCCGCGACGCGAGCTCGTCGACCATGCCGGCATCGCCGCGCCAGAACTTACGGACATCGTCGCGATACTTTCCGTTCCACTCGGCCCAGCCGATCGGGAAGTTTCCGACCTGATATCCGCCGGGACCGAGATCCCACGGCTCCGCGATCAGCTTCACGCGCGAGAGAACGGGATCCTGGTGGATGATGTCGAAGAACGCGCTGAGCCGGTTCACCTCGAACAGCTCGCGCGCGAGCACGGGCGCGAGATCGAAGCGGAAGCCATCCACGTGCATCTCGGTCACCCAGTAGCGCAGCGAATCCATGATCAGCTGGATCGTTCGAGGGTGCAGCATGTTGAGGCTGTTCCCCGTGCCCGTGTAGTCGGTGTAGAAGCGCGGGTTGTCGGGCTCGAGACGATAGTACGCCTTGTTGTCGATCCCCTTGAGCGAGAGCGTCGGGCCGAGATGATTTCCCTCGGCCGTGTGATTGTAGACGACGTCCAGGATCACCTCGATCCCCGCCGAGTGCAGCGTCTTCACCATCGACTTGAACTGCACCACCTGGCTCCCGAGACCGCCCACGGCGTAGCGCACGTCCGGCGCGAAGAAGCCGATCGTGTTGTAGCCCCAGTAGTTCGTGAGCCCCTTCTCCGCGAGATGGCGATCGACGGCGAAGTGATGCACCGGCAGCAGCTCGAGGGCGGTGACGCCGAGCGAGCGGAGGTGATCGACCACGGCGTCGGACGAGAGCGCGAGATAGGTGCCGCGAATCTCCTCGGGCACGTCCGGATGGCGGATCGTGAGCCCCTTGGTGTGCGCCTCGTAGATCACCGTGCGATTCCACGGCGTGCGCGGCGGCGCATCGTTGCCCCACGTGAAGGCGTTGTCGATGACGACGCTCTTCGGCATGCCGGCGGCGCTGTCCGCGTGATTCATCTCCATGTCTTCGAGCGGGCTTCCGACCTGATAGGCGAAGAGCGCATCACTCCACTGAATCGCGCCGCTGATCGCCTTGGCGTACGGGTCGATGAGGAGCTGATTCGGATTGAAGCGGTGACCTTCCTCGGGCGAGTACGGACCGTCTACCCGGTAGCCGTACAACTGGCCTGGGCGCACATCCGGAAGATAGCAATGCCAGATCTGATCGCTGCGCTCGCGCACAGGAATGCGGTGACGCTCCTTCGCATCGTCGTGCGCGTCGAAGAGGCAGAGCGTCACACCGGTCGCGTTCTCCGAAAAGATCGCGAAGTTCACACCCTCTCCATCCCAGTTGGCGCCAAGCGGATACGGTTGACCGGGCCAAACGCGCATCAAGCGTCCTCTTTGTAGTAGAGCACAGCGGAGAGCGGGGGTAGTGCAACCATCGATCCGCTGGCGGGCACAGCATCGGGAAGCGCGTCGCTCGTAGCCAGTCGCGCGCGCCAGCCGGTGCCGTCTTCGTCGCTGAGCGGAATCGAGCGCTCGCTCGTGGCGAGGTTGAAGAGCGCGAGCAGGCTCCGCGCGCCGGGCGCGTCGAGTCGCATCGCGATCCAGCGCGCGCTCGCGTCGCTTCGCACGGTGATGCGCGCCGCGCCAGGGCGCAGCGCGGGCTCCTCGCGCCGAATCGCGAGCAGATCACGGTACAGCGCGCGCAGGCGCGCGTGCTCACCCTCGCTCCCGAGCTCGAACCGAATGCGCGACCGCGCGAACGTTTCCGCGGCCTGCGGATCCGGCACCTCGCCCGCCCATCCGAACGACTCGAACTCCTCGTGTCGTCCCTTGCGAACGGCTTCGACGAGATCGCGGTCCGAGTGGCTCACGAAGTAGAGAAAGGGCGCGAGCTCGCCGTACTCCTCGCCCATGAAGAGCATCGGCACGTACGGCGCGAGCAGCAGGAGCGCGGCGGCGAGCCTCAGTCCATCCGGCGGTACGAGCGCGGTCAGGCGCTCGCCCGTAGCGCGATTGCCCACCTGGTCGTGGTTCTGAATCGAGATGACGAAACGGTCCGCCGGCACATCGGCCGCCGGCGCACCGTGACGGCGGCGCCGATGCGGCGCGTACTGCCCCTGGAATACGAAGCGGCGCGAAAGCGCAGCGGCGATCGCGGCGATGTCGCCGTACTGCGCGAACCCCTCGTAGTATCCCGCACTCTCGCCCGTGAGTGCCACGTGCACGGAATGATGAAAGTCGTCGCTCCACTGCGCATCCATCGCGTACCCGCCCTTCTCCACGGGCCGCACCAGTCGCGGATCGTTCAGATCACTCTCGGCGATCACCTGCACCCTGCGGCCGAGCTGCGCCGCGAGCGAATGCACGCGCGCGGTGAGCTCCGCCAGCACGTGGCGCGCCTGGAAGTCGAAGATGCCGTGGATCGCATCGAGTCGCAGCGCGTCGATGTGAAAGTCGGACACCCAGTAGCAGGCGTTCTCGATGACGAAGCGGCGCACCTCGTCGCTGTCCGCGCCGTCGTAGTTCACGGCGGAGCCCCACGGCGTGCGATACACATCCGTGAAGTACGGCGCGTACTCGGCCAGATAGTTTCCCTCGGGCCCGATGTGGTTGTAGACGACGTCGAGCACGACGGCCAGCCCTTCCGCGTGTGCGGCATCGACGAGACGCCTGAGCGCCTCTGGTCCGCCGTAGCTGTTCTGCGGGGCGTACAGCTGCACGCCGTCATAGCCCCAGTTGCGCTCACCGGGGAACTGCGCGACGGGCATCAGCTCGATCGCGGTGATGCCGAGCTCGCGGAGCGCGGCGAGACGCGGGATCACGGCGTCGAAGGTGCCTTCCGGCGTGAAGGTGCCCACGTGCAGCTCGTAGATGACGAAGTCCGCCATCTCGATGCCCTTCCAGCCGTGGTCGGTCCACACGAAGGCGTCCGGATCGACGACGCGCGATGCGCCGTGCACACCGTACGGCTGCCATCGCGACGCGGGATCGGGGCGCTCTTCGCCGCCATCGATGCGGAAGGTGTAGTCATCACCAGCCTTCACGCCGGAAACAGTCCCGAAGAACACCCCGCGCTCATCGCGAACGAGCGGATGATCGCCCGCTCCGATTCCGGTGCGCACGCGCACCGAGAGTTGATGTGCCCTGGGCGCCCACACCGTGAATCGCGTGGCGCCATCCTGCGGCCGGGCCCCGAATGTTGGATCCATCACCGCCGTCGGAGCGGTCAAACGACGCTCGCTGCCAGCATCTTCTCGATGCCGAGCAGTGGAATCCACGCCCAGGTCGGCCGGTTGTTCAGCTCATAGGCGAGCTCGTAGAAGAGCTTCTCGAGCTCGAACAGCTCGATGAGCGCCGGCGCGCTCGTCTCGCCGTAGCCGCGCAGGAAGGCGGCGCGCGTCATCGCCTCCCACTGCGCTGCGCGCTCGCGATCCGCATCGTTGTGCGAAGCCGCGGTGGCCGCGGCGTACGCGAAGGAGCGCAGCATTCCCGCGACATCGCGCGCAGGACTGTTGAGCGCACGACGCTCGGCGAGGGGACGTGCGGGCTCGCCCTCGAAGTCGATGATCATCCAGTCGTGCTCGGTGCGCAGCACCTGTCCGAGATGGTAGTCACCGTGATGGCGCGACAGAATTCCCGCTGCCGATGCGCCGCCGAGCGAGGTGACGATGGCGTCGAGCTTCGCGAACGCATCCATGCGGCGTCCACAGGCGGCGAGCGCGAGAGGACGCGAGCGCGCATCGAGATTCGATGCGGTCCCCGCGAGCAGCAAGAAGCCCTGCTCCACCGCGCGGCGCGCGCCGCCGGCCCAGCGTGCGACATCGGCGGCCGTCGCCTCCCTCGGCGCGAAGGCGGGGTCGTCGGTGGGCGAGGCGAGCGCGCGATGAAGTTCGGCCGTGATGGCGCCGAGCTGCCGGGCCTCCGCCTCGAAGGGATCGTGGCGCACCTCACCCTCGCCGTGCGTGAACTCGCGCGCGTGTGCGAGCGCATGCGCCCACCCGTCCATCGCACCGGCGACGAGTCGAGACAGCATTCCGGCAACGGAGCGGTCGCCCTCGTGATCGACGATGAGCACCGCGTACAGCTCGGGTGTGTGGCGGAAGCTCGTGTGCGCGGTGAGATAGCGCGCGATCTCGACGTCCGGGCTCTCGCCGCCCTCGAGGCGCCGAAAGAGCTTGAAGATCGCGGACTCACCGAAGATGATCGAGCTGTTGCTCTGCTCGCCGCCGATCACGTGCGATGCGCCGCTGAGCCGTGGCCCGGTGCGCGTGACGCGCTCCGTGCGCAGCGAGGCACCGTCGCCCGGAAACTGTTCGCCTTCCGAGAGTGCGCGGGCGATGCGCGCGCGAAACGCGGGGTCGTCGATCGCATCGAAGAGCAGCCCTTTCACGATGGACGACTCGACGAGCGCGAGCATTGCCGCAGGCGCGTGCGCGCGGC
>JAQBQC010000378.1 GCA_028287205.1 Gemmatimonadota bacterium | reverse complement strand
CCGCTGTTAGCGATCCTACGTGATCCTCCCAGCCGAGCAGCTTCGCGGCGCTCGATGTGCCCTCGACGATCGACTCCATGGGCGTGAGCCCGCCCCACGTGGTCATCAGCGTGAAATCGTGTGAGTTGGTGACGTGCCTGCCGACGCCGGCATCGGTGCCGAGCGCGATCTTCACGCCCGCGGCCTTCGCGATCTTCACGGCATTGCGCATCGCCTTCGCGGCATCGAGCGCTTTTTGCCTCCGCAGCCCCTTGAGCACACCGTTGTTCGCCGCCCCCTCCACCGCTTCGCCTGCGCTGAGCGTCGGGACGAGATACGTGCCCTTCGCGGCCATCATCTTCGCGCCCTCTTCGTCGAGGAAGGAGCCGTGCTCGATCGAGCTCACGCCCGCGCGCACGGCGATCTTGATCCCTTCGGCTCCATGCGCATGCGCGGCGACCTTGCGACCCAGCTTGTTCGCCTCTTCGACCATCGCGTGCAGCTCGTCGTACGTGTACTGCGAGGCGCCCACCGCGTCTCCCTCGGAGAGCACGCCGCCTGTCGCGCACGTCTTGATCACGTCCGCGCCCTGCTTGATCTGATAGCGCACCGCGGCGCGCACCTCGTCGACGCCGTTCGCGATGCCGGTCTTGTAGCTGCCGTCGAAGAGGCCCGGCTTGTAGGCGTTGTCATCGCAGTGCCCGCCCGTGATGCCGAGCGCGTATCCGGCATTCTCCATGCGTGGCCCCCAGATCTGGCTCGCGTTGATCGCCTTGCGAAGCGCCATGTCGTCGTAGTTCGGCGCGCCAACGTTGCGCACACTCGTGAAGCCGTCGAGGAGCGTTCGCTTCGCGTGATTGACGCCGAGGATCGCGCTGTACTGATCGTAGTCGTGCACCGCGGCCTCGTCGGCCTCGGGATCGCCCAGCTCGCGTCCGGCGAGATGCACGTGCGCATCGATGAAGCCGGGAAGCAGCGTCGCATCCCCGAGATCGATCGTGCGCGCGCCGGCCGGAGCCTTCACGCTCGCCGCCGATCCCACCCACGTGATGCTATCGCCGACGACGACGATGGCGGCGTTCTGCATCTCGGCCGCGCCCCTGCCGTCGATGAGATGCGCGGCACGAAGGACATAGGTGCCGGGCGCTGCGAGACTGGAGTCCTGTGCGGGAAGTGGGGCAGAGTAGAGTGCGGCGATCGCGATCAGAGCAGAGAACGGACGACGGTGCATCAGGGATCCTCCAAAGGATTCAGGAGCCACGCTTCCCGAGCGTGGCGGTGAGCGCGAGCCGTGTGCCCGCGCGCAAGACGACGACCTGCACGACATCACCTGGTTTGTGAGCGCCGATCGCATCGGTGTAGCTGTAGATGTCCTTCACCGGCTTGCCGCCGAACTCGACGATGATGTCGCCAGCTTTCACGCCGGCCTTGTCGGCGGGACTGCCCACTGTCACACCCGCGAGCTTCACGCCGGGCAGGTCTCCGGTGCTCATGTCGGGCACCGAGCCGAAATACGTGCCGTTCGCCGAGCTGCCCGGCATCCGCGGCGGCGGCTGCGATGAGCGCACGTACGTGAGTCGTGTCGGGCGATCGGCTATGGCGCGCGCGACGCGCTCCGCGTAGTCGATCACGCGCGCTTCGCCCGGAATGTTGATCTTCGATGCCACGTCAGTGGCGCGGTGATAGTCCTCGTGCATGTCGGTGAAAAACTGCAGCACGGGAATGTTCTTGCCGTAGAACGACGCATGGTCGGATGGACCGAAGCCATCGCCCTCCGCGGTGATCGCGAGCGGCTGCACCCTGTTCGCGCTGTCGACGATGCCGCGCATCTCGGCGGCGGTGTTCACGCCGTACACGATCAGCTTGTCGTTTCGCAGCCGGCCCACCATGTCGAAGTTGAGCATGGCGGTGATGCTGTCGAGCGGCACGGGCGAGTGCTCGACAAAATATCCGGAGCCGAGCACGCCGAGCTCCTCGCCGCTGAAGTTTGCGAAGAGGATCGGGCGGCGCGCGGGAACGGCGTGAAAGCGCCGCGCGAGCTCGAGCACGGCAGCGGTGCCGGACGCGTTGTCGTCCGCGCCATGACGGATCGCATCCTTCGCGTCGGGATCCATCGCGTTGAACGACGAGCGTCCGAGATGATCGAAATGCGCGCCGATGACGACGTACTCGGCGTGCAGCGTCGGATCCGTGCCCGGCTGCATCGCGATGACGTTCTGCGTCGGCAGCTCGCCGGGGAGTCCCGCGTGCGCGGCCGCAGCGGAGCGTGCGGGAAAGTGTTGCAGATACGATGCGCGACCGACGACGCATTCGCGCACGCCCGCTCGCATTTCGGGGCACGTCGTCGGTCGCACGATCCTCGTGAGTCCGAGCGTCGCGTACTCGCGCGCGAGATACGCCGCGGCGCTGTCGTTCCCCGGTGTGCCTGTGGCGCGACCCTCGAGCGCGTCGCTCGCGAGATAGACGATGTCGGAGCGGATGCGCGCGGTGTCGCCCATCGCGGACGTGGGGCCCGATTCGGGAGCCACGCGTGTGGGGTGACAACCGAATAGAATGGCGGCCGCGCTGACGAGCGCCGCGCAGCGGGAAAGAGCGGGAAACATGCGATGGCGGAGGGTGTGGTGAGACGCGGGCTACGAGTAGTATGTTATCGGCCGGTGCCCCTTCCTGCCAGACGTCCGCTCTCCACGCTCGCCCTCGCGCTGATTCCGCGCGCGGTCGCCCTCAACCTCGCGTTGGGCGCCGTCGTTGGTGCGCTCAAGCTCCCGGTGTATCTCGACTCCGTCGGCACGATCCTCGTGGGCGTGCTCGCGGGGCCCTGGGCAGGGATCGTGACGGGGATCGTGTCCAACAGCGTGCTCGGGCTGCTCGTGTCGCCTGCGCTGTTCGCCTTCATTCCGGTCGCAATCGTGATTGGATGGCTGGCGGGCATCGCGGGTCGTGTCGGCGCCTTCCGCTCGCTCGGCGGCGCGATCGCGGCGGGACTCGTGATCGGCGTTGCGGCCGCGCTCGCATCCGCGGTGATCGTGATCGCGCTCATGGGCGGACTCACCGCCAGCGGCACTGGAATTCTCACGATTGGCATCCGTGCATCCTTCGGCGTGAGCGTGGACAGCTCCGCGAAGATCGCCGCGATCGTCACTGACGCAATGGACAAGCCGCTCTCGTGCGTGCTGGTGTATCTCGTGCTCGAGCGCCTGCCGCGGCGGCTTAGTGCGCGCTTTCGCCGCGCGACCGCATGACGGGCGCGCTCGATCGCTGGAATCCGCTCACGCCGCTCGCCGCCGCGGTGGCGATGGTGCTCGCGGCCTTCGCGGGCCCGCAGCCGTATGCGCCAGTGCTCGTGCTCGCGATCGCGCTGCTCGTCGCGGCGGCGAGCGGCATCGGGAGCAAGGTCGCTGCGCTCACGGTGCTCGTGGTGCTTCCCACGTTCGCGCTGCTCGTGCTGCTGAATGCCGCATTCCCCGATGCAGCGACGGCGCAGCGGCAATGGATTCCATCGAAGGCCGGCCTGCTCGATGCGGTCGCCATCTCGCTCCGCCTCGGCGCCGCCATCGCGGCGCTCGTCGTGATCGTCGCCGGTGTCGCGCCGCGCCGGCTCACGCGCGCGCTCGCGGCGCGAGGGCTTCCCGCGTGGGCCGCCTATCTGGT
>JAQBQC010000341.1 GCA_028287205.1 Gemmatimonadota bacterium | reverse complement strand
TCCGCGCGCTTGATCGCGTTGACGACGGGGAGCACATGCACGGCGTCGCCGACGGCGGTGAGCATGACGATGCAGTAGCGGCGGCCAACGGTGTTGGGTTGTGGCGACACGAGCGGGAATGTAGTGGCTGGCAGGCGCGGTGCGCGGTGCACCGGGCTCACCCGCAATGTATATTTCCGCGCGTCACCGGCAACGTGAATGCCTCCACGTATCGAACGCATCCTTCTCATTCAATTGCGCAGGCTGGGCGACGTCGTGCTCTCCACGGCGCTGCTCGACGATCTACACCGCGCGCTGCCCCAGGGCTCCATTGACGTGCTCGTGGGCAGGCACGCGGCACCGCTCGTTGCGGGCCATCCGCTGATTCGAAGCCGAATCGTGCTGGAGGATCGTGGCACGCTGGGCACGGCGCGACTCGTTCGCGCGTCGGGCTACGATGCCGTCTTCGACATCCAGGGGAGCATGCGGACGGCGATGATCACACGCGCCTCGGGCGCACCGCTGCGAGTAGGATGGAAGGTTCGCGGAGCGCCGCTCGCGTACACGCACGCGCTCGAGCGCGGCGGTTCGCCCGAGTACGTCGTGCGGAGACGCCGGCGCCTGCTGGAGCTCGCGGGCATTCCGATCGGCGACTCGCTTCCGCGCATCACGCTCGCCGCGCACGAGCGGCTGCAGGGAGAGGTGGATGTTCGCTCCGCCGGCGCTCCACCCACGGGCCATCGCGTGGCGTTCGCGCTCGTCACCAGCAGCCCGGCGCGCGACTGGCCCGTCGAGCGATTTGCCAAGCTCGCCAACGCGCTGCTCGATCGAGGCGTCACGCCGGTCGTGCTCACCGCGGGAACTCCAGCTGCGATCGTGGGGACCCTGCGAGCGCTCTGTCCGCGCGCGATCCTCGTCCCGGCGCTCGACGGCAATCGCGACCGCGAGATGCGCCGATTCCTCGGCGTGCTCGCCGCGTGCGACGTACTCCTCTCGGGCGACACCGGGCCCGCGCACATGGCCGACGCGCTCGGCGTGCCGCGCGTGACGCTCTACGGTCCAACGACGCCCGAGAACTATGCGCCCGGGCTCGCGACCACGGTTGCGCTGCGCACGCCTGGCCCTGCAGTGCGCATTCGCGACGAGAACCGATTGCATCGTGAGGGACACGACTTCTTCTCGGGAGTTACGGTGGACATGGTGATGAAAGCGATTCTCGCTCTACTCGAAGTCGCGCCGTCGCGCGTAACTGCCGGTGGTGTGCATGCCGACTGAATCGATAGGTGCGCTGATCGCCGAGCTCGCGCGCACGAACGTCGAGCTCTGGCACGAAGAGGACAAGGCGCGCGCTGGCGACGACCACCAGATCGCGGCGGCCAAACGTAGTATCGACAAGCTCAATCAGCGCCGCAACGATCTCATCGAGCGCATCGATGACGAGGTGCTGCGCACGGTACAGGCGAATCGCGACGGAGACGCAACCGGTGGCTGAGACCGTCGGGTGGCTCGCGGACAAGCTCAGTATCGTGGAGCTCAAGCGCTACCACATGCGCGAGCAAATGCAGCGCGACGACATTGCCGCGGATTTTCGCGAGCAGTGCAGCGGCAAGCTCGAGGTGCTCACGCGGCAGCGCGACGACCTCGCGGCGGAGCTCGCGACGCTGCTCGCAGACATCGCTGCGGGACGTGTCGTGCCGCGCGTCTACCGTCAGTTCAAGATGTACAACGATCCTGCCTACCGTGCGTCGCGCGACAAGGGCAAGGCGTGACGGACGCAGTTGCACCGCTCACGATCCTGTATCTGGACATCAACACCGAGTGGCGGGGTGGGCAGCGGCAGTTGCTCTGGATGGGCGAAGGACTTCGCCGCCACGGTGGCCGCCCGATCTTCGCGCTTCGCACCGGCGTCCCGCTCGCCGAGAGGGCGCGCGCGTCGGGCATCGAGGTGATTGCGATCGATCCCTTGATCGCCGGGTGGGGGCCCTGGACCGTGCTGCGCCTCCGCCGCGTCATCAAGCGCGAGAAAGTCTCGATCGTGCACGCACAGTCCGGACACACCATGGCCTTCGCCGCACTTTCGGCCGCAGGGACGACCGCCAGGATCGTCTTTGCGCGGCGCGTCACGACGCCACTGCGAGCGAACCAGCCCACGCGCTGGAAGTACGCGCGCGCAGAGCGACTGATCTCCGTCAGTCGTGCGGGAGTCGAAGGACTGCTTCGCGTTGGCGTCGATCCCGCGCGTGTGCGCGTCGTACCGAGCGGAGTTCCGCTCGAGCGGCCCGTGCCGCCAGCGACGGCGGCACTTCTCGCTTCGTTCGGCGTGCCGGCGGGAGCTCCACTGGTCGTGATGGTTGCATCGCTCACGGCCGCGAAAGATCCGCTGACCTTCGTGCGAGCGGTGCTCGTGGCTCGCCGCGAGGTTCCGGACCTTCACGCGCTGCTCGTCGGCGACGGACCACTGCGCGCATCGCTTGGACGAGAGATCGCCTCACTTGGACTCGCCGACGTCGTGCATCTCACGGGCTTTCGCACTGACCCGGAATCGCTTCAGTCGGCCGCTCATCTCGTCGTTCTCAGCAGTCGAAGCATGGAAGGCACGCCGGGTGTGCTGCTCGACGCGCTCGCGCTGGGAAAGCCGATCGTGGCGACCAACGTGGGAGGTGTGCCCGAAGTAATCGAGGATGGTTGCTCGGGGCTGATCGTTCCCATCGGCGACGAGAATGCACTCGGCCGGTCAATTGCCCGGGTGCTGCTGGATGCAGAGCTCTCGCAGAAGCTTTCGGCCGGCGCTCGAGCACGCGCACCGATGTTCACGATCGAGCGAACGGTGGATCACACAATGGAAATCTATCGTGAGCTGCTCGCCGAATCGCAGGTCGTACAATGACGACGCATCTACTGCTGACGTCGAACTTTCCGCCACAGTATGATGGAATTGCGAGCTGGATGTACCAGCTCGCGCTACACTACGGCGACGACGCCTTGCTCGTGCTACTGGGCCGGGAACCGGGAGACGAAGAGAGCGACGCGCGGCAGACGGTGCGCCTGGATCGAATGCCGATCGCTCGGGAGCGGCTTCGCAATTTTCCTGGATTGGTCGCGTGGTCGCGGCGTGCCGCCAGTCTTGCTCGAACGCATCACGCGTCGTTTACCTGGTGCGGCAATCTCAAGCCGGCATCGTACGTGGCACTGAGCCTTCGCTTGCGGATGGGCGTGCCGTATGGAGTTTTCCTCCACGGCACCGAGTTGCTCTTGATGCAAGCGCGCGGCAGGGGACCGGCCAAGCGGCTGCTCGCTCGAATGTTGCTGGGCTCCGCAGCGGTCATCGTCACGAACAGCGAGTGGACGCGTGCGAGAACGCTGGACTTGCTCGAGGAGCTGGGCATTCCAGGTCACGCCGACAGAGTTTTCGCGGTACCGCTCGGAGCGGACCTCGATCGCTTCCGGTCGGGCCTCGACACGACGGCAGTCCGCGAAAAGTATGGGCTGCACGCGGGGCGGTGGATGCTGACCGTCGGCCGGCTCGTCGAGCACAAGGGACAGGACAACGTCATGCGAGCGCTCACGTTGTTGCGTGATAGCGAGCCCGAGCTGCGATA
>JAQBQC010000323.1 GCA_028287205.1 Gemmatimonadota bacterium | reverse complement strand
GATCTTCGTGAACTTCCTGAACGTGCAGCAGAGCACGCGGCAGAAGGTGCCCTTCGGCATCGCGCAGATCGGCAAGGCGTTCCGCAACGAGATCACCCCCGGCAACTTCATCTTCCGCACGCGCGAGTTCGAGCAGATGGAGATGCAGTTCTTCGTCGAGCCGGGCACGGACATGGAGTGGTTCGAGTTCTGGAAGGCCGAGCGGATGAAGTGGCACCAGAGCCTCGGCCTCGCGCCGGAGCGACTCAACTACCATCAGCACGCCGGCGCCGAGCTCGCGCACTACGCGCGCGCGGCGTTCGATGTGCAGATTGACTTCGGAGGCACGCTCGGCTTCCAGGAGATCGAGGGCGTGCACAACCGCGGCGACTTCGACCTCACGCAGCACCAGCAGTTCTCCGGGAAGAAGCTCGAGTACTTCGACCAGCCGAACAATCGACGCTACACCCCGTACGTGGTCGAGACGTCGGTTGGCGCAGATCGCACGACGCTCGCGGTGCTCGTGAACGCGTTTCACGAGGAGACTGTGGAAGGCGAAGATGAGGGCCGCACCGTGCTCAAGCTGCTGCCGTCGCTCGCACCCGTGAAGGCGGGAATCTTCCCGCTCGTGAAGAAGGATGGGATGCCCGAGATGGCACACCGGATCGCCGAAGATCTGCGCCCCCTGTACCCCGTGTTCTACGACGAGTCGGGCGCGATCGGCCGTCGCTATCGACGACAGGACGAGATCGGAACGCCGTTCGGGATCACGGTCGATGGCGAGTCGATCACCAACGGAACGGTGACGATTCGTGACCGGGACACGCTGCAGCAGGATCGCGTCCAGGCCGATCAGCTGCGCGCGGTGCTTCAGGAGCGACTGGCCCGATGAAGATCTCGCCCGAACGAATGCGCCGCGAAGGGGACGACTTCCATCAGACGATCTCCCGAGAGCTCTACCAGACTGGCGCGGGACTCAAGAAGACGGCCGAGCTGAGGTCCATCTACGCGCGGTACGCGACGGTGCTGAGCGACGACGTGCTCGACATGGTGCGCGAGATGTTCCGCGATGCGGCAGACGGAAGCGAGGAGCAGCGCTCCGCGCGCATTCTGCTCGAGTGGCAAGCCGACGCCCGCGTGTCGCGCGAGCTCGCCGAGCTCGACGAGCGCGAGATCGCGTGGGAGTCGAGCGCGATCGCGCGCGTCGAGGACGGCCGCGGAATCCAGTATCAGCAGATCGCGATCGATATCGCGAACGCCAAGGATCGCGACGAGCGGCTCCGCCTCGAGCGCGCACGCGCCGCGCTCGTCGCGAAAGAGCTCGCGCCGATACGCCAGGAGCGCTTCCAGCGCGAGAAGGACATCGTCGAGGGGCTCGAGATCGCGGGAAGCTACAACGCGACCTTCACGGCGCTGAGCGGCGTGAACCTTCCCTCGCTCGTCGAGGAGTGCAAGGCCTTCCTGCGCGACACGCAGCCGATGTGGGACGACGTGTTCGCCGAGGTGGTGCGACGCGAGCTCGACATCGAGCCGAAGGATGCGACGCGCGCAGACGCGCTCGCTCTCATGCGCGCGCCCGCATTCGATCCGTACTTCCCGAGCAAGGCCATGGAGTCGGAGGTCCGGCGCCAGGTGGCGGACATGGGCGCCGATGCGACGGCCAAGGGCCGCGTGATCTTCGATACGGGCGATCGGGAGGGGAAGAACTCGCGCGCGTTCTGCGCGCCGGTGCGCGTGCCGCAGGAGGTATATCTCGTGCTGCGCCCGCACGGCGGCCAGTCCGACTACCGCACCTTCCTCCACGAGCTGGGACACGCGCTGCACTTCGCCAACACGCGCGCGGACTATCCGTTCGAGTATCGCTGGCTCGGCGACAACTCGGTCACCGAGTCGTACGCCATGCTCTTCGATCACATGCTGCATCTGCCGGGGTGGCTTGCGCGCTACACGGAGCTCGGCGCGCCTCGCATCCCGAGCTTTCTGCGAGCGGCCGGATTCGAGGAGCTGCAGTTCCTGCGTCGCTACTGCGCGAAGCTCATCTACGAGCACGAGCTCTACGGCGGCGAGCATTCGTGGCAGAGCCTTCCCGACATTTACGTCGACACGCTCTCCAGCGCGACGTCGTTCCGCTACGACCGCGCCGATGCCTTCGTCGACGTGGACCCCCGCTATTATGCGGCGCGCTATCTGCGCGCGTGGCAGCTACAGGCCGTGATCGGCGAGTCCCTGGTCGAGCGTTTCGATGAGGACTGGTTTCGCAATCCGCGCGCAGGTCCGTACATCGTCGAGACGCTTTTCGCCGAGGGGCAGCGCGAGCTCGCGCATGAGCTCGCGGAGCGCGTGACGGCGCGACCGCTTTCCTTCGCGCCGCTCGTGCGCGCGACGGAAGCGATGCTGGTGTCGGCCTGAGTTTCGAGCACTAGTGAACCGAGGAGAGTAGTCATGGCAAAGGAAACCGCGCTCGTCACCGGTGCATCTCGCGGGATCGGACGCGCCACCGCGCTCCGCCTCGCCGCGGCCTACGACATCATCGCGGTCGCCCGCTCGGCCAACGAGCTCGCGTCGCTCAAGAAGGAGATCGAGATCGGCGGCGGAGTCTGTCGCACGATCACGCTCGACATTGCGGATGAAAAGGCCGTTGGCACCGCGCTGCGCGGGCTCGAGGTGGATGTGCTCGTGAACAACGCGGGTGTCGCCACAATGAAGCCGTTCATCGAGTTGACATCGGCCGAGTGGCACCGAATGGTGGATGTGAACTTCAACTCGCTCTACTACGTCACTCATGCGCTGATTGGCGGAATGGTGCAGCGCAAGCGCGGATTCGTCGTCACGATCGGTTCGCTCGCGGGTCGGAACACCTTCGTGGGCGGAACATGCTACGCCGCGACAAAGCACGCCGTGAACGGCTTCAGCGAGTCGCTCATGCTCGAGGTGCGCGACGCGAACGTGCGCGTCGCCGTCGTGATGCCGGGGTCGGTGGCGACGGATCTCACGCCGGGCAGCGGCGATCAGAGCTGGAAGCTGACGAGCAACCAGATCGCGGATTCGGTGTGGTATGTCGTCACGCAACCCGATTCGGTGCTCGTCTCGCGCATCGAGATCCGCCCTGCACGGGCGAAGGGATCGCCGCGATGACCGCCCCGCAGAACGCGGCGCCGCCGATCGCGGGCGCGCGCAAGCTGCTCGTCGTCATGAGCGATCTTCTCTTTCGCTCGAAGATCGATGAGGTTGCGCGCCGCCTGGGGCTCGAGCTCCGCGTTGCGAAGTCTCCCGAGCAGCTCGACCGGCAGCTCGCGGCGGGCGAGCCTGCCATCGCGATCGTCGACCTCGAGGAGACCGCGCTCGACTCGTTTGCCGCCATCGCGCGCATTCACAGCACCATGCCCGACACCCCCATTCTCGGCTTTGCCGGGCACGGCAACGTCGACGCGATCAGGCGGGCGCGGGAGGGTGGCGCGACGGTGCTCGCGCGCTCCGGATTCACGGTTCAGCTGCCGGCGCTGCTCACTGAGGTCGCCGAACGGGAGCGGGCCCGCGCGGCTGGCTAACCGGCCGGGGTGGCTTGCGCCGGTGAGTCGCATAGATTCCCGAGTGTGATCCGCGCACCGTACTCAGCCTCGGACACGACCGGCCTTCCGTCGGATGCCTCGATTCGGGAGCTGGTTGCCGTCCGCGAGATCGTGCATGCATTCCTCACGGCCGACCGGCCGCAGGATGTCTTCCAGTTCGCGCTCGATCGAGTGAGCCCGCTGGTAGGCGCCGCGTTCGCGTCGATCTACACGATCGCGGACGACGATGACGTGATGCGACTCGCCGCGTCATACAACTGGCCCGCCCGCTTCCGCCCGTTCCTCGGCGACATGCGTGTGCGTGTCGGACTCGGACCGAGCGGGCAGGCGGCGGGCGAGCGTCGCGCGATCTATGTGCCGGATCTCTTCGCCGATCCATCGCTCGCCGACTGGCAGGAAGTCGCGACGGAGCTCGGCTTCAGTGCGCTCGTCGCGCTGCCGCTGCAGACGCCGGCGCGCGTGCTCGGCGCGGTGACCTTCTACTTCGCCAAGCCGGGGCAGATGGCGGTGGAGGAGCGCGGTCTCCTTCAGATCGTCGCCGATCAGATGGCGGCCACTGCGGAGAAGGCGGCGATGATCGACGATCTGCGCCGCGCGAACGGCGCACTGCTCGAGTCGAACGCGCAGCTCGAGCAGCAGTACGTCGCCGTGATGGAGGCGCGCCGGCTGAAGGACGAGTTCCTGTCGAACATCAGTCACGAGCTTCGCACGCCGCTCACTGCGCTCCTGGGCTACGCGTACCTGCTGCAGGAGGAGATGTCGGGGCCGCTCACGGCCGAGCAGCGGAAGACGCTCTTGCACATGACGTCGTCGAGCGA
>JAQBQC010000310.1 GCA_028287205.1 Gemmatimonadota bacterium | reverse complement strand
GTACGCCGACCGCGAGAGCGAGCGCGAGCATGAGCGCGCCGATCGCGGATGATGCGCGTCCCACGCGAGGCGCGCGACGCGGACGCGCCTCGCGATCGATCGCGCGGTACAGATCGTACGCACGCTGCACGCCGCCGCCGGCCCACTCGCCCGCAACATCGAAGGCCGCCGCATTGAGCTCCGAGACGAACGTCTGCGCGCGATCCGCCGTCTCTGGCGTCACGCCCGCGCGAAGCGCGAGATGGCGCAGCGTCGCCGGCTCGGCGAGCACCGTGGCCGGCGCGCTCAGACGATCGGCGATGGCGCTCAGGAAGCTGCGCCGAACGGTGCGCGCCTCGCGAACGGTTTCCTCGCTGCGGGCGAGCGCGCGCAGCGTGACCGCGGGCGGCACGACCCGGCGGCGACGCCGCGTCGGACGCCGGGTGCCCGCGAGCACGAGCACGGGGATCGGCAGCAGGAGAAGGGCGAGCAGGAGCGCGCGCGATCGGTAGATGGGAGGCGGCAGCGCGCCGCGATACGCCGCGCGGAGCATCCATCGCGGTGCTGCGGAGGCACTGCTCGTGTCCGCAGACGCGAGCGCACCGGCGGCGATGAACAGTGCGACGGGCGCACTCTCCGCCACTGCGTACTGGCGCGCATACGGATCGAAGTAGGGATAACGCACCGCCGGCACTTCCACGCGCCCCGGTACGCGCGGCGTGATGACCCAGTCGAACTCCTTCGTGCCGCCGATGTGCATCGAGTCCGTCGACATCGTGACGCGCTCGCCTTCCGCGGTGGCCGTGGCCCACTGCAGCGCGATCGCGGGGCGCGGGAAGAGCTTGACATTGCCTTCACCGCTCACGCGCACGACGAGTCGCATCGCGTCTCCCACGCGCGCCGCCGCGCTGTCCACTGCGGTGCTGAGTCGGAGCATGCCGACGGCTCCGGTCCAGTCGGCGGGACGTCCGGCGCGCGGCGGCTCGAGCGCAACGACGACGGCGCTGTCGCTGCGCAGCTCGAAGCTTTCCTCGCGGCTGAAGAAGCTGTAGGACAGCGGCATCGCATAGAGCAGTCGCGCGGGCGGGATCGCCACCCGCCCTGCGCTGAGCGGAAAGATGGGGCGTTGATAGACGTGCGCCTCGTAGCGATGTCCCGATGCGTTGCGAAGCGGGAAGCCAGCCAGCGGCGCCGGTGGCTCGTACGCCATCATCGAGCGCATCTCCGGCGCGAGCGCCTCCATGCTCCGCATCCGGTCGCGCACCGACTCATCGAGGAAGACGCCGAGCTGGTAGCTTGCCTGTTGCCCGACGTACACCGTTTCCGGCTGCACGAGCACGCGGAAGTTGACGAGCGCACTCGTATCGAGCTGCGCGCGCGTGACGATGGCCGGCGTGTCGCGCGCGACCGCTTCGCGAAGCCCGTGATGCGGCGCCGTCATCTGCGCGAGGATCGCGACGAGCGCGACGATCACCAGTCTTTCCCCGCCGGCGGCCGCTCCGGCTGATTCGCGCGCTGCTTCTTCGCCTGCACGTCGCGCTCTTCCCGCTGTGCGCTCGAGAGCAGCTGCTCTGCCTGCCGTTTGTCGAGACTTCCGGGCTGCCGCTGCTTGTCCTGCGGCTGTTGCTGCTGTTGCTGCGGCTGCTGACCTCCTCCACCGCCCGAGGACTTCGACTTCTCCTGCGACGCGAGCTCGTAGTTCCACTTCGCCGCGACTTCGCTCGGCCGGAGCTGCAGCGCGCGCTTGTACGCCTCCGCGGAGGATGCGTAGGCAGTCGTCGCCTCGCTCGACTTCGCGTCGCGCGCCTGGCGCAGGTAGCAGAGGCCGAGATTGTAGAGCGCGCTGTAGCGCAGATCTTCGGAAGTGGCCGAAGTGGCCGCGCGCTCGAGCGCCGCAACGGCATCCTCGAGCTGCCCGGCCTGCATGAGCGCCGTGCCCAGATTGTATTCGAGGCGAGGCGAGTCCGCGTGGTCCTGAATCTCGCGCTGGTACGCGGCCGCGGCTTCGGGGTAGCGTCCCGCCTGGTAGAGCTTGTCCGCCGTGTCGCCAGTTTCCGCGTGCAGCGCACGCGGCACGAAGAGCAGCGCGAGCGCGAGGGCCGTTGCAGTCGCGGCGGCGGGCGCGCTCCGGCGACGACCGCGTCGCGTGCTCAGCACACTGTCGAGCAGCACGAGCAGGAGTGCGGGAATGAGAAAGAGCTGGAAACGCGCACGACGTGCCGTTTCACTCTCGGTCTCGCGCGCCTGCCTGCGCAGCATCGCGAGCGCGCCGCGAATGCGCGCGGCCTTGTCCGTCGCGGCGGCGTCGATGAACACGCCGTGCGCTGCGGTCACGACATCCTTGAGCATCTCCGGTGTGTATCGCGTCGTCACGATCTGACCATTCTCATCACGCTTCGCCTGAGTGCCCTGGGCAGAGCGCACAGGGATCGTCGAGCCTTTCTCGGTGCCGAATCCCACTGCAATCACCGTTACCCCCGCCTCCGCCGCGTGTGCCGCGGCGGCCGTCACTTCTTCGGCCGACTCGAACGCCTCGCCGTCGCTCATGATGATCAACGCGCGATCGCTCGTGGTCTGTGTGGCGACGAGCAGATCGGTGCCCTGACGAATCGCGCGAGAGAGCGAGCTTCCCGCCTGGCCGACGACGGATGGATCCAGGTTGTCGAGGAAGAGCTCGAGCGCGCCGCGATCGACGGTGAGCGGAGTGAGGATGTAGCTGCGACCCGCGAACGCGAGCAGCCCCACCCGGTCGCCGCCGGAGAGCGCGAGCAGCCGGCGCGCCTCCTCCTTCATACGTTCAAGACGATTCGGGCGCGCATCGGTCGCGAGCATCGAGAGCGAGGCATCGAGGGCAAGCACGATGTCGACGCCGCTGGCGCGCTCGAGCGTCTGCTCGGTGCCCCAACGCGGCCCGGCGAACGCGATCCCCGCGCACAGCACCGCCGCGAACTGGAGCGCCGCGCGGAGCCACGGAGCACGTGCGGACGTTGGCGGCACGAGCCGCGGCAGCAGCTCGGTCGTGGCGAGCTTGCGCAGGCGGCGCGCGCGCCGGCGATACGACCAGAGCACCAGCAGCGCGACTACGAGCGCGAGTGCTGGCGCAGCCCAGAGCGCCCACGGCACATCCGTATATGGAATCACGGCAGCGGCCCTCGCCACACGCTCATCAGCGCTTCCAGCGTGATCGCGATCAGCGCAACCGCGAGGGGCCAGCGATACTCCTCCGTGTAGCGCACGTACGTATGCGCGCGCACGGGCTCCTGCTCGAGCTGATCGATCTGCTGGTAGATGCGCTGCAGCGCTGCCGCGTCGACCGCGCGGAAGTAGCGCCCGCCCGTGGTCGTCGCGACATCGCGAAGCAGCCCCTCATCGATCTCGACCGGACGATATTCGTAGCGCATGCCCATCAATCCCCGGCCGACGGGCACCGGCGCCATCCCGATCGTACCCGCGCCGATCGTGTAGATCTTCACGCCCACCGCAGCCGCGGCCTGCGCCGCCGTGCGCGGATCGATCGCACCTCTGTTGTTCTCACCATCGGTCAACAGGATGAGAACGCGCGAGCGTCCGGGCGCGCTGCGCAGGCGGTTCGCCGCCGTCGCGATCGCGGTGCCGATCGCCGTGCCGTCCTCGAGCTGCCCCGCCTGCAGGTTGTCGACGGCAGCGAGCACCACGGGATAGTCCACCGTGAGCGGCACCTGCGTGAGCGCCTCGCCCGCAAACGCGACGAGCCCGATGCGGTCGCTGTGCCGGCCGAGTATGAACTGTTTGACCTTTTCCTTGGCGACCTCGAGGCGATTCTGCGGCTGAAAATCCTCCGACAGCATCGAGCTCGAGAGGTCGATCGCGATCACGATGTTGATGCCCTGGCTGTCGACATTCTCCGTGTGCGCACCCGAGCGCGGGCGCGCGAGCGCGACGATGAGCCCGGCGAGCAGGAGGATGCGCAACATCCCGAGCAGGCGCCGCGTGAAGGCGCCGCCCCGACGGCCGCGCGCGAGCACATCGGAGCGCGAGAAGACGATCGCGGGCGCGCGCCGACGGCGGCGCCAGATCCACCAGAGTGGAATGAGGAGCAGCAGGAGCAGCACCCAGGGCGAGGCGAAATCGATCGCCGGAAGATCGATGAGATCCATCACGCCGCACGCTCCGGCTTGACGGCGCTCTCGGCGCGATGGAGTACGGCGTCCTCGGTTGACTCCACGATGCCGCGCGTCTCGCTCGCGAGCTCACGCGCGCGCGCATCCGTGACCGGGCGGTCCGCATACTTGATGAGATCAGCCGCGGCGAGCACCGGCACCAGACGCGGGAGGGGCACGGGCGCATCCGCGCGCAACACCGCGAGCAGCTCCGTCGAGGTAAGCGATCGTGCGGCCTCGGGGATGCGCGCGGCGAGATATTCGCGCAGCACGTCGATGTGCAGCGCGACGTAGCGTCCGCGCTCGCCGGCCTCGAGCAGCGCGAGCTCGTCGATGCGCGCGAAGTCACGCAGGGCATCGGCGAGCGCGCCTCGGCCTGTGTGCGAGAGCGTCGGGCGCCGGCGAAGCCTGCGCCTCAGCATCCAGAGCAGGAGCGCGAGGAGCAACAGCCCGCCCACGATCCACGGCCAGAGCACGGGGGGCGCCACGATCACGTCGCGCGCGGGCCGCGGCACCCGTCCCGTCGAGTCGCCCGGACGGACGCTCTTCACGATCACCGCCATGTCGGGAATCGCATAGCGCCGGTCCGCGCCCGCAACGGAGACGACGAGGCCGCCGAGGGTGACATGCTGCGCGCCGACGGTCCACGCCACCAGTCGATAGATCGCCGTGCGCTCGGCCACCGTGGTATCCGCGCTTCCCTGCTCCCGCCGCGGATCCACCGCCTCCACCATCAACCCGCTGTCCGGGCCAACCGGGAATCCGATCTCCGCACCCCTCGGCGCGCGCACGCGTACGCGCACCACGAAGTGCTCGCCTACCGTCACCGTCTCGGGCTGCACGCTCACGCCCATCTGCACCTGCGACGCGCGCGAGGGATCGGGCGCTGCGCCCTGCGGAGCCTGCACGCCCTGCAACAGCAGCAGCAGCACGGCCGCGTTCATCTGCGCCGCCGCGTGCTGCGCCGCCGGAAAAATCGCAGCAGGGGCTCGATGTAGCTGCGATCCGTGCGCACGGCGATCTCATCGATCGCGAGGCGCCGCAACAGATGCGTGCGCGCCGCGCGCTCGGTGCGCAACGCGTCATCGTAGCCCGCGCGCACACGGGGATCGCTCGTATCCACCTCGATCGTCGCGCCGGTCTCCGGATTGGAAAAGCGTGCGAGCCCGATGTCCGGGAGCGCGAGCTCGCGCGGGTCCTCGACGGTCACCGCCACCACATCGTGCCGCTGCGCGAGAAGCTTGAGCGGACGCTCGGCATTCGCATCCACGAAGTCGGAGAGCAGAAAGACGATCGCGCGATTGGGCAGCATCTTCATGAGATAGTCGATGGCGCCGCCGATGTCCGTGCCCTGCCCCTCGGGCTCGAGCAGGAGCAGGTCGCGGATCACGCGCATCGCGTGCCGGCGTCCCTTCCGCGGCGGCACGACGTGCTCCACGCGATCGGTGAACATCAGCGTACCGACGCGATCGTTGTTGCGGATGGCGCTCATGGCGAGCACCGCGGCGAGCTCGGTGGTCAGCTCGCTCTTGAAGCGCGAGACGGTGCCGAAGCGCTGCGAGCCCGACAGATCCGCGGCGAGCATCACGGTCAGCTCGCGCTCCTCGATGTAGCGCTTCACGTAGGGGTGCCGCATACGCGCGGTGACGTTCCAGTCGATCGAGCGTACCTCGTCCCCCGCCTGGTACTCGCGCACCTCGGCGAACTCCATCCCCTGTCCCTTGAAGACGGAGTGGTACTCGCCACTGAACACTGTATTCACCAGGCCGCGCGTGCGCAGCTCGAGCAGGCGCACCTGCCGCAGCATC
>JAQBQC010000306.1 GCA_028287205.1 Gemmatimonadota bacterium | reverse complement strand
AGCATGTTCAAGCGCGCGCCGCGGCAGCGGGCGCTGTACGAGGTGCTCGAGCAGATGGGCGGACGCGGCGAGGTGCCGCACCTCACGACGCAGCTCGGCTTCGGCGCGGAGCTCGTGCGTGCGCTCGAGACGCGCGGGCTCGTGACGATCGAGACATCGGTGGTGGCGCGCGATCCGTTTCAGGCACGCAAGCGCATCGCGGCGACACCGCACGATCCGTCCGCGGCACAGCGCGCGGCCATCGACACTCTGGTGGCGGGGAAGGGGGGCGAAGTATTCCTGCTGCACGGCGTCACCGGGAGCGGGAAGACGCTCGTCTACATCGAGCTCCTTCGCGAAGTGGTGATGAACCGCGGACAGAGCGCGATCGTGCTCGTACCCGAGATCGCGCTCACGCCGCAGACCGTCGATCGATTTCGTGCGGTGTTCGGCGATGAGGTGGCGGTGCTGCACTCGGCGCTGAGCGACGGCGAGCGCTACGATGCGTATCTGGCGCTGCGGCGCGGCGAGAAGCGGATCGCCGTGGGCGCGCGCTCTGCGATCTTCGCTCCGCTCGCGAACCTCGGCGCGATCATCGTCGACGAGGAGCACGAGGGGAGCTACAAGAACGGCGAGACGCCGCGCTACCACGCACGCGAGGTTGCGATGGTGCGCGCGCGAGCGGAGGGCGCGGTCGTCGTGCTCGGGAGCGCGACGCCGAGCCTCGAGAGCTGGGAGAATGCGGCGCAGGGAAAATACACGCTGCTGTCGCTGCCGGAGCGCGTTGGCGCGGCGCGGCTGCCGAGCGTGGAGGTGGTGGACCTGCGGCACACGCAGCGGCCCGTGAGCGGCAAGGAGCCCGTGGATCCGTCACGCGTCCCGTTCCGCTACGTGTTCAGCGAGCCGCTCGAGGCTGCGCTTGGCGAGCGATTGCAGCGCGGGGAGCAGAGCATCCTGCTGCTCAACCGCCGCGGCTACGCATCGTTTCTGCAGTGCGATGCGTGCGGCACAGTGCGCAGCTGTCCGAACTGCAGCATCACGCTCACGTACCATCGCAGCCCCGAGCGGCTGATCTGTCACTACTGCCTGCACGAGGAGCTGCCGGAGGCCGTGTGCCGCAAGTGCGGCGGCGCGACCGTGCGGCAGCGCGGCCTGGGCACGCAGCAGGTCGAGCGATTGATCGCGGAGCGATATCCGTATGCGCGCATCGCGCGCATGGATGTGGACACGACGAGCGGCAAGTGGGCGCACGCGGAGATCCTCGATCGCGTGGGGCGCGGCGAGGTCGAGATTCTGCTCGGCACCCAGATGATCGCGAAGGGGCTCGACTTTCCGAACGTGACGCTGGTTGGTGTGATCGACGCGGACGTCGGAATCAACCTTCCGGATTTTCGCGCGTCGGAGCGGAGCTTTCAGCTACTCAGCCAGGTGGCGGGGCGCGCGGGGCGCGGGCCGAAGGGTGGCGAGGTGCTCATCCAGACTCGTGTACCAACCCACCATGCCGTTCAGTGCGCCGTCACGCACGACTATTTGGCATTCGTACGCCAGGAGTCGCCGGCGCGACGCGATCCACCGTATCCGCCCGCGATCCGGCTCGCCAACGTGATCTTCAGCGGGCTCAATGAAGCGGCGACCGCGAAGCTCGCGCTCGATGCGGCCGAGTGGATGCGCAACTTGCTGTCGTCGCAGGGGGTCACGGAGGTCACGGTGGTGGGCCCCGCGCCGTGCCCCGTGGACCGCATCAAGAAGCGGTGGCGGTGGCATCTGCTGCTCAAGAGCCAGCGGGCGAGCGCGTTGTCGAACGTCGGCAGATATTTCCTGGAGCGCTTCCCGGTACCGTCGTCTCATTCGCTTCGCGTCGCGTTCGACAGGGATCCCGTCTCGCTGCTTTGACCTGCCGCGGCCGCCAGCCCCGCGCTAGCTTTAGGCGTGCCCACATTTCTTCATCCCGACCTGACGGCGCCTCGCTTCGCAGGCGCCCCTGATGCGCGCTTCGTCCCCGCGCCCGCCGACGGCGTGCTGCCCGAAGGCTTCTTCTCGACGACCAACCTTCCCACGTACGTTCGCATCAAAGGCGAATGGCACATGCCGCGCGAGCCACGCATGGATGGGGTGCTCATGCTCGCGAAGGACGGCGAGCTGTGGATCCGCGAGATGCGACGCGTGCGCAAGGGCGAGCAGATCGCCGTGGGCGCGGCCGAGGATGGCAGTGAGGGGATTCTCGTCCACGCGCAGGCATTTCTCGGCGACACCGGCGAGGGCGAGTTCAAGTTCATGTCGAGCGAGGTCTCGCGCGAGAAGCCGATCGACTACGCGCTCATGGCGCGGCTGTTGATCGAGGAGCGTGAGCGCGGCGGCTACCCGATCTGGGTGACGGGGCCGGCACTCGTGCATTCGCGCGCACGGTCGGACATGACGTGGTTCATCGCGAACGGCTTCGTGGGCGCGCTGCTCGCGGGCAACGCGGTGGCGGTGCACGACATCGAGGCGTCGATCTTCAACACGACGCTCGGGATGGACTCGCAGGGTGGATCGACGCAGGGCGGGCACGGCCTGCACATGCGCGCGATCAACAAGGTTCGCGCGGCGGGCTCGATCGAGGCGGCGGTGGCGAATGGCACGATCACGGACGGGATCATGCACGCGTGCGTCGTGCACAAGGTGCCCTACGTGCTCACCGGCTCGATTCGCGATGATGGGCCGCTGCCGGGCGTGCTGAACGACATGGCGCAGGCGCAGGATGAGATGAAGTCGCATACGATCAAGGCGACGATGGCTATTCTCATCGCGACGGCGCTGCACGCGATCGCGACGGGGAACATGCTCCCCGCGTTCGTGACCGAGGCGGACGGCACGCTGCGCGAGCTGCCCACGATCTGCGTCGACTCGTCGGAGTTCGTGGTGAGCAAGCTGAAGGACCGCGGTACGCACCAGGCGTTCGGCGTGGTGACGAACGCGCAGGACTTCATGCACATCCTCAAGCTCTACGTCGAGCGCGAGCTCGATGCGCGCGGCGCGACTGCGCGTCGCGAGTCCGCCGCAACGGCGAAGGCGCTGTGAGCGCGCGATGAAGAAGAGTGTGGCCGAGGGGCGCGAGCGCTTTCTGAAGGAGATCGCGGAACAGCTGCCGGTCGATCGCATTGAGGAGCTGCATCTGTTCGCGTCGATTCGTCAGGGCGGCAACGAGAGCGCGATTGCGGTGGTGGCGCTGCGGCCGGAGATCGAGGCGGAGGGAAGCGATGCGCGTCGTACGGTATTTCGCGCCCGATACCGGCTTGCGCTCAAGGGTCCGGATCGCGGCAAGTTGGAGATGGACATCACCGAGGAAGCGGACGCGCCGACCGTGACGGTGGATGAGGTGGTGCGCGGGGTGATGGAGCGCGCGGGCGATGCGGAGGAGCCGGAGCGCATGAGCGCGGCGGATCTGCGCGCGATCGTGGCCGATGAGCCGTGGAGCTCGACTACGGCGTAGTTCACCGCGTTACGGTTTTATCGAGTCTCCGCAGTCCGCTGCGTCGCACGCGTAGAACTTTACGGCGCGGACACATCTACATATTGACCCTCGCCAACGTCGTCACGTCACTGCATCGAGACAAGAAACCGATCGCCTCGGCACGCCTCATCAACTCTCGCTTTTTTCCAGCAAGCATGAGTTGTATTCGTGCAACAACGCTCTCGTTGCATTTTCCTCACGCTCACTGATATTGCGAGGACGACGCCCTCACCGGCGGATCGGGACTTCGTTCTCCAGAACGGCAGAGGAGGAGCGATATGCACCGTATCTCGTTCGTCGCCGCAGTAGCGGCAATGCTCGGTTCCGCGGCAGTTGCATCAGCTCGCGCGCAGTCGATTGCAGGCACGCCGATTCAGTTCGGCGTGATGGGCGGTCTCACCAAACCAGTAGGAGACGTCGCGTACAGTACGCGGCACGACTGGAATTTCGGCGCTCTCGTTCTGATTGGATCCCCTCAATCCCGGCTGAACTTTCGCGTCGATGGCCAGTGGCAGCAGCTCACGGGAGTGCAGCCAATCATGGGCAGATTGACCAACTGTCTTGGCTGTCAATCGAGCAATCAGCAAGCGGCGCAGAGGTATCGCGTGCTCGATCTCACGACGAATGCCGTCTTCAATTTTGCGCCGACGTCGCCGACATCGTTTTACCTGGTTGGCGGTGTGGGCGCGTACAACGAGCGCCAACGCGATCCAGCGAGTGGCGAAAGCGCGAGTGCGACGCGCCTCGGCGTCAATGCGGGCGCGGGCGTCAGATTCAGACTGGGCAGCCTGCAACCATTCGTCGAG
>JAQBQC010000243.1 GCA_028287205.1 Gemmatimonadota bacterium | reverse complement strand
GGCACTTCTCTCTCGTGGACACGACGGGATCGACCGCTGTCCCCGGCGCAGCCACGCGCTATCTTCACATCACGCCCGTCACCCACTTCACGACGGATACGGTCGTGGTGGAGGCGCGCGCGTTCTTTCCGAACCATACGCCGGTGCCCGGAAGCCCGTTGCGATTCAAGGTGCTCGTCCAAATTCAATAGGGCGGTATGTCGCAACATCCCGCAACGCTTTCCCAGCTGTTCGTCGAGGCGGTCGAAGAGCACGATCAGCCCAACGCGTTGCAGACGAAGGTCGGTAGCACGTATCAACCGATCTCGCATCGCACGATCGCAGATCGTGTGCGGCACGTCGCCTTTGGCCTCCGCGCACTCGGCGTAACCGCCGACGATCGCGTCGCCATTCTCTCCGAGAACCGTCCCGAGTGGGCGATCGCCGACTACGCGTGCCTGCTGAGCGGCATCGCGGACGTGCCCCTCTATCCGACGCTGCCGCCGGAACAGATCGCGTACATTCTCCGCGATTCCGGCGCCGTCGCGATCTTCCTGTCGACGGACGAGCAGGCGGAGAAGATCCGAAGCGTGCGCGCGGATCTTCCGGCGCTCCGGCACGTGATCGTGTTCGACGAAAACGCAGCGAAGGGCGGCGAGATCAGGATCGCGGCGCTCGAGGCGAAGGGCGCCGCTGCGATGACGCCGGATGCTGCCGCGCGCCTTCGGGAGGCTGCGCTCGCAATCAAGCCTGACCAGCTGGCGACGATCATCTACACGTCGGGTACCACGGGCGAGCCGAAGGGCGCGATGCTCACGCACGGCAACATTGCCTCGAACGTGTCCGCCGTGATCGATCTGCTTCCCATGGGCCCCACGGATTCATCGCTCAGCTTTCTTCCGCTGTCACACATCTTCGAGCGGATGGTGGACTATCTCATGTTCGCCGCCGGCGTCTCGATCGCGTACGTGGAGTCGATGGACACGATCGCGCAGAACATGCGCGAAGTGCGGCCGACGATCGTGGTCGCAGTGCCGCGCATCTACGAGAAGATCAATGCGCGCATCACGGATACCGCCATGCGCGCCGGAGGAGCGAAGCGCGCGATCTTCCTGTGGGCGCAGGAGGTCGGAGAGCGATGGACGACGGTCACGCTCGATGGGGGCAAGCCGGGTCCGCTGCTCGCGCTCCAGCATCGCATCGCCGACAAGTTGGTCTTCGCGAAGGTGCGCGCGGCGGTTGGCGGACGGCTTCGATACTTCGTGTCGGGTGGCGCGCCGCTCTCGGTGGAGATCAACCGCTTCTTCTTCGCGGCGGGGCTCAAGATCCTCGAGGGGTACGGGCTCACGGAAACGTCGCCGGTGATCGCGGTGAACACACCAACGCGCCTCACCATTGGGACGGTGGGCGCGCCGATCCCTGGCGTCGAGGTGAAGGTCGCCGCGGACGGCGAGATCCTGACGCGTGGGCCGCACGTGATGAAGGGATACTTCAATCATCCCGAGGCGACGGCCGAGGTGATCGACCCCGATGGATGGTTTCACACGGGCGACATCGGGACGCTCGAAAACGGCATGCTGCGCATCACCGACCGCAAGAAGGACATCATCGTGACGGCCGGCGGAAAGAACATCGCTCCGCAGCCGATTGAAAACCGCGTCAGGGCCAACAAGTACGTCGCGCAGGCGGTGATGATCGGCGATCGTCGGAAGTTTCCAATGATTCTGGTCGTCCCGAACTTCGAGCAGCTCGATCGATGGGCTGGCTACAAGAACATCTCGATCGCGAATCGCCGCGAGATGTTGGCCAATCCGCTCGTCAGGGCGAAGATGGAAAAGGAAGTGCTGGCCGGGCTCGACAAGTTCGCGCACTTCGAGAAGCCGAAGAAGGTCGTGCTGCTCGAGCAGGATTTCACGATCGACAGTGGCGAGCTCACGCCCACGTTGAAGGTGAAGCGCCGCACGGTCGATCGAAAATTCCGCGCCCTGATCGATGCGGCGTACACGGCGGAGGAGTTGCGCGCGGGGGCGTGACGAGCGCGCGAGTGGCTAGCGGCGAAGCGCGATAGGCACCGGCGCGGAGACGTTCGAGGGCGGATTCGCGGCCGCCACCCAATGCTCGTCGTCGCGCGCGAGCTCTCGCAGGGATTCGGGCACCAGCGTGGAGGCCGGAGCGATCAGTCGCCCGCTCGGCACAAGCGCGCGCGCGGCGCCAGCGAGGAGCGAAGGTGTCGCGTGCGCTGCGTCGAGCGCGATCCCGCGCGCGGACGCGGCGGCGAGCGGGAGCACGTCGGGGATGAGGGCGAGCGACAGCGGGCCGCCGCTCTGGAGCTCTTGCGCTGGGTTCAGCGCGAGGAGCTGCACGCCCTCGATCATGTCGAGCAGCTGGCAGGCGCACGCGGTCCACTCGCCGACCAGTACCACGAGTCCACCGGGCTCCGTGAGGCCGAGCAGCGCAGCGGCGCGTAGCGCGAGCGCCTGGTTGGCCTCGGCGCCGGCGCCCGAATCGCTCTGCGCCGCGGCGCGTGTTGAGGCGGACCCGCGCGACGCATCTGCTGCCTGCGCGCGCGCTGCGTCCGCCGCAAAGTCCACAATCCCATCACGCACCGCGTAGCGCGCCTCGCACACCGGGCAACCGAGCTCGCCGCGCACGATGTGCCGCTCCACGAGCTCATCGGCGCGCGCCACCAGCCAGCTGTCCTCGTGCGGCCGCACACACCGGAGCGAATCGACGAGCTCGAGAAACATCGGGCCTTCCTACGACGCGGTGATGCGCAGCTCGTCGACGTTCACCTTTGCCGGCCGCGTCGCGGCCCACACCACCGCATCGGCAACGGCGTCGGCGCCGAGCATCTTGTCGCGCGGCGGGAAGCGATTGTCCGGCGCGAGCGTCACCGTCTCCCAGATGGGCGTATCCGTCGCACTGGGCGAGATCAACGTCGTGCGCACGCCCGTGCCTCTCGTTTCCGCGCGCAGAACTTCGTGCATCGCGCGGATGCCGAACTTGGAAGCGGAGTAGGCGCCGTTGTCGGCGAAGATCGTGCGGTCGGCTATCGAGCCGATCGTGATCACGTGGCCCCTGCCTCGCTCGCGCCACCCGGGGAGCAGCGCCCTCAGCACGAAGAACGGCGCGATGAGATTGATCTTCATCATCCGCTCGAACTCTTCGGGTGCGAGCAGGTGAAGCGGCTTCGGATTGAAGATGCCGGCGTTGTTGATGATCAGATCG
>JAQBQC010000418.1 GCA_028287205.1 Gemmatimonadota bacterium | reverse complement strand
ACCATAGAACGTCTCGGGATGCCGTGAAAGTTTTGCACGTCGTAGGCGCACGCCCCAACTTCATGAAGACCGCGGCGCTCATGCACGCGATGCAGCAGGAAGGCGCCGCATTTCAGCAGGTTCTCGTACATACCGGTCAGCACTACGACCGCGCGATGTCGGATGTCTTCTTCGAGGAGCTCGGGCTCCCCGAGCCCGATGCGTATCTGAGCGTCGGCTCCGGCACGCACGCCGAGCAGACGGCGCGCGCGATGTCGGCGTTCGAGCCGGTGCTGCTCAAGTTCGCCCCGGATGTGCTCGTCGTCGTTGGCGACGTGAACTCGACGCTCGCCTGCGCAATCGTCGCGACCAAGCTCGGTGTGAAGATCGCGCACGTCGAGGCGGGGCTTCGCTCCTTCGACCGCACGATGCCCGAGGAGATCAACCGGATCCTCACCGACCAGATCGCGGACTATCTCTTCACGCCGTCTCGCGATGGTGACGAGAATCTGAAGCGCGAAGGCATCGATGCGAAGCGCGTGTTTTTCGTCGGCAACGTGATGATCGACACGCTCATTCGCCTGCTGCCGAAAACGGATCCCGAGAAGGCGTGCGCGTCGGTTGGTGTGAAGCCCAACCATTTCGCGCTCGCAACGCTGCATCGTCCGTCGAACGTGGACGATCCCGCGACGCTCACGGAGATCATGAAGGCCATGGCCCAGGTGGCGCAGCAGCGTCCGGTGGTGTTTCCGGTGCATCCGCGCACGCGCGCCCGCATCAACGAGATGGGGCTCGCCTCGCTCAGCGGCGATGTGAAGCTCGTCGAGCCCGCGGGCTATCTGGACTTTCTCGCGCTGGAGAGCGTCGCGTCGATCGTGATGACGGATTCGGGCGGCGTGCAGGAAGAAACCGCGTATCTCGGCGTGCCGTGTCTCACCTTGCGGCCGAACACGGAGCGTCCCGTCACGATCGAGTCGGGGATGAACCGGCTCGTCGCGAGCAGGACGAGCGACATCGTGGGCGCCGTGGATCGGATGGTCGAGAAGGGGAAGGCGAAGCACACGATCCCGGATCTGTGGGACGGTCACGCGTCGGAGCGCATCGCGCGGATTTTGCTCGAGCAGTGATAGGGACGAGGGAACGGCCAACGGCTGTGCACGAATGAACGACAACATTGGAACGAATCGAATCCGGCGAGAGCGGAGTGCGTCACCGCCTGTCGAGCAGGGGGGCTTGACGTCTCGCCCTCTCCGTTTGTGTCCGTTTCTCTTATCCGTTTTTGTCCGTATCCAAATTGTTAGCGCGAGAATGGCGCGGCCGCTGAGCACTACCTCAACTGCCGCTCGAGTAAGCCGTTGACAATGGGAGATACGAATAGAACGGATTGAACGGACGAAAACGGACGAGACGTCGAGAGAATGACTGAGCACTCGATGACTGATGAGCGCCCGATCCTCTTCGTCAATGCGCATTACTATCCCGACATCGCGGCGACCGCTCACCATCTCACAGATCTGGCCGAGCACATGGTGGCGGCGGGATTTCCGGTGGAGATCTGCACGAGCCGCGGCAAGTACGTCGCCGGGCGCATGCAGGCGGCCGAGAGCGAGGTGCGGAACGGTGTGCGAATCACGCGCGTGCGCAGCACGTCGCATGGGCGCGGCAACATCGTCGGGCGGCTGATCGACTACTCGTCGTTTCATCTGCAGGCGCTTCGCGCCACGCTGGGCAGCCGGAAGTATCGCGGCATCGTCTTCCTCACCACGCCGCCCCTGCTCTCGTTCGTCGGGTGGCTCGGCCGCGTGCTCCGCGGGCGCCGGTACGCGATCTGGTCGATGGATCTGCATCCGGAGGCCGAGGTCGCGGCGGGGATGCTCCGGCGCACGAGCCCACTCGGCCGGCTGCTCTTCTGGGCGAATGGGTGCGGCTATCGCGGCGCCGACTTCGTGATCGCGCTGGGGCCGTACATGCGCGATCGAATACTCGCGGGGGGCACGAAGCCCGCGCGCGTTGAGATAGTCCCTGTGTGGGTGGATGGCAACGAGATCACGCCCACGCCGCGCGCGGAGAATCCGTTGGTGGGCGAGCTAGGGCTACATGGAAAGTTCGTGGTCGCCTACATCGGGAACGCGGGGCTCGCGCACGACTTCGGCGATCTGCTCGATGCCATGCGGGAGCTGCGCGATCATCCGCGGATCTTCTTTCTCTTCATTGGCGACGGGCCGCAGCGCGCGCGCATCGAGGCGTTCGCGGCCGAGCATCGGATCAAGAACTTCTTGTATCGTGACTACTATCCTCGGGAGCGGATAAACTCAGTGTATGGGCTTGCGGATGTGCACGTGGTGACGCTCGGGGCGCCGTTCGTCGGCATCGCGATTCCGACCAAGTGCTACGTGTCCATGGCGACTGCACGGCCGGTGCTGTTCGTCGGGCCGGAGCGCTCGGAGACCGCCGATGCGATTCGAAGCGCGGACGGCGGCGCGGTGGTGGATCCAGCCGTGCCGAGTGCGAGTGCGCGAATCGCCGCGCTGCTGCGCAAGTGGAGCGACGATCCGGCGGAGAGCGCGGCAATCGGCGCACGCGGTCGCGCCCACGTGCTCGCGCACTTCGGGCGCGAATCAAACTGTCAGGAAATAGAGCGGATCATCAGCACGCACTGGAGCACGCGATGACGGTCGTCATCATCACCGGCTCGGCCGGCCTCATCGGCTCCGAGGCGGCAGCACACTTCGCGGGGCTCGGCATGGACGTCGTCGGCATCGACAACGACATGCGCCGCGTGTTCTTCGGCGACGAGGCCTCGACG
>JAQBQC010000222.1 GCA_028287205.1 Gemmatimonadota bacterium | reverse complement strand
ATGATCGAAGAGCTGAAGGAAAAGCTGGAGCTGGAAGCCAACAAGCTCCAATTCGAATTGAACGTCACGCTCCCCAACGAGATCCGCAAAGCGGTCGAGATGGGTGACCTTCGCGAAAACAGCGAGTACAAGGCCGCGCTGGAGCGCCAGCAGTTCGTGCAGGCGCGCCTGGGGCAGTTGCGTCAACGGCTGAGCAAGCTCTCGCAGATCGATGTCACGCAGATCTCGCACGACAAGGTCGGGCTCGGCTCGCGTGTGATCGTGAAGGACAGCGCCACGGGGGTCGAGGAGAGCTATCAGCTCGTCTTCGGCGACTCTGTGGAGTTCGAGGAGGGGCAGGTCACGATGTCCTCCGCCATCGGGCGCGCGCTCGTGGGGAAGGCGGTGGGAGACGTGGTCGTCCTCAGGCTCCCCAACTCCACGCGCCGCCTCGAGATCATCGACCTCAAGACGATTCACGTTCCGGCGGCCTAGCTCTCCGCGATTCCGAACAGGTCGTCGATCTCGCGGCGATAGGACTGGAGCTCATCCTCCTTGTTCCACGCGAGTATCGGCCCGACCTGCTGTACCACCGCGAGCGCGATCGACATTCCATGATCGCGCGTCTCGAAGGCCACGTGTAGTCTGCGGATGAGCAGATCGCCGAGCGTGCGCGCCATCTCGTGTGTGATTCCCCACTCGAGCTCCGCGGCGATGTAGGGCAGCTCGGGGATCAGCCGCTCAGCGAGCGTGCGATCGATGCTCGCCATTTGCCAGAGCTCCCGCCATTGCGTTCCGTACGCGTGTACGAGATGCTCCGCGATGTCCGGCGCGCCGATCGTCGCGCGGGCAATCGCGAGCTCGTCCTCGAGCGATGCGAAGTCGCCACCGGGGAGCCGCTTCCTGTGCGTGGCTGCGCGCCTGTGGCCCACGCGCAGCCGGCGAGCGACCGTGTCCATCACATCCACGGCCATCGCGCGGTAGGTCGTCAGCTTGCCGCCGGTCACCGAGAGCAGTCCGGGCACCGTCCACGAAATGGCATGCTCGCGCGATGCCGCATCGGGATCCTTGTCGCCAAACGCGACGAGCGGCCGGATCCCCGCCCAGGCCGCGACGACGTCGCTCGGCGTGAGATGCGCGCCCGGGAAGAACGCGTTGGCGGAGCGAAGGAGGTAGGTGACGTCGGCGGTGGTAGCACGCACGCGCTCAGGGCGGCCGTCGTAGTCCGTGTCGGTGGTGCCGATGATGCTGAATGCACCGGTGGGAATCACGAACATCACGCGTCCATCGATTGGCGAGAGCAGCGTGAGCGCCCCATTGTTGCGAATGCGCTCGTGCGGCACGGCCACGTGCACGCCCTTCGTCCCGCGCACCGCGCGCCGAGCCTGGGGCTCCGCCATGCGCACGATCGCGTCGCTCCACGGCCCCGCCGCATTCACGACGACGCGTGCGCGAATCTCGATGTCGACGCCCGTGCGCAGGTCCACGGCGCGCGCGCCGCATACGCCGTCGCTCGTCATGAGCAGGTCGTGCACGGACGTGTGATTCGCGACCACCGCCCCGGCCTCGCGCGCGCTCAACACCGTGGCGATCGTGAGCCGGATATCATCGGTGGCAGCGTCGAAGTATGACGCACCGCCCACGAGTCCCATGTGGCGCAGATCCGGCTCGAGCGCGGTGACGACGTGCGTCGTGAGCGTGCGATGACGCCCGAGGTTGCGCCCGAGCGCGAGCGCGTCGTAGAGGAAAAGCCCCGCGCGCAGCTTCCAGAGCCGGATGCGCGCCTTCTCGTACACGGGCCACATGAATTGCAGCGGACGCACGAGGTGTGGTGCGATCGACGCGAGGATGCGGCGCTCGCGGCTGGCCTCGAAGACGAGATGGAGCTGCCCGTGCTCGAGGTAACGCACGCCGCCGTGGATGAGACGCGAAGAACGGCTCGACGTGCCGCTCGCGAAGTCCGAGGCCTCGACGAGGGCGACGCTCAAGCCGCGCATCGCGGCGTCGCGTGCCACGCCGGCGCCGGTGATGCCGCCACCGATCACCAGCAGGTCGAACGAGCGCTCGCCGAGCTGCGCGAGCGCGTCCGCGCGCGACGCTGGCGAGACCTGCCCGGGTGGCGCCAGCGCTCCCTCGATTTGTAGGTTGTCGGGCATCGCCGAACGCTACGGGGTGAGGCGCTCGCCGGTCAACGCCCCGGCCACCCATTGCGCGACACCGAATAGTGTAACTTTCCTCCATGCCAACCTTCGGAAACGGCCGCCGCGTAGCCATCGTCGCGGGGCTGCGCACGCCGTTCGAGCGCTCCGGCACACTCTTCAAATCACTCTCGTCACAGGATCTCGGCCGCGCACTCGTGGCGGAGCTCGTCGCGCGCACGGGACTCGATGGCGAGGAAGTGGACACGCTGGTGTTCGGGACGGTGGTGCCGAGCGTGCTCGCGCCGAACATCGCGCGCGAGGTGGCGCTGCTTCCGATGCTGCCGAAGGGAATTCCCGCGGTGACCGTGAGCCGCGCGTGCACGTCGGCGAACCAGGCGATCACCGATGCGGCGGACCAGATCGCGCTCGGTCACGCCGATGTCGCGATCGCGGGCGGTGCGGAGTCATTGTCGAACGTGCCCATTCTGCATTCGCGCGGATTCGCGAACGCGCTCGTCGGCGCCTCGAAGGCGAAGACGATGTCGGGGCGCGTTGGCGCACTCGCGCGGATCCGTCCGCGCGATCTCATCCCGATCACGCCGGCGATCGCCGAGCCGTCCACGGGCGAGACGATGGGGCAGAGCGCGGAGAAGATGGCGAAGCTCAACCACATTCCGCGCGACGAGCAGGATCAGTTCGCGCTGCGCTCGCACCGGCTCGCCGCGGCCGGAACGCAGGACGGCCGGCTGACGGCGGAGATCATGCCGTACTACGTGCCGCCGCAGTACGGCGAGGTGGCGACCAGCGACAACGGCATTCGCCCCGACTCGACGCCGGAGCAGCTCGCGGCGCTCAAGCCGGTGTTCGACAGAAAGTATGGAACGGTGACGGCTGGGAACTCATCGCCGCTCACCGATGGTGCGGCCGCCGT
>JAQBQC010000221.1 GCA_028287205.1 Gemmatimonadota bacterium | reverse complement strand
TGTCGCCCCAAGGAGCCTATGACGTTGTGATCGCAGGCGGCAAGATCGTGGATGGCACCGGCAATCCATGGTATTACGGGGACGTGGGAATCAGAGGGGATCGAATCGCGACGATCACGCCGGCGGGCGGGCTCGCGAGCGCCAGCGCGGGGAGGCGCATCGATGCGAAGGGGATGGTGATCGCGCCGGGATTCATCGACATCCAGGGGCAGTCCGCAGAGCAGCTGACCACCGGTGATGGCCGCGTCATCAGCAAGGTGACCCAGGGCGTCACCACCGAGATACTCGGCGAGGGTGACACGCCGGCTCCGGTGAATGACAAGATTCTCGCGACGTTCGGAACGGACACCGCGGGTGCGCGCGTCGCGAGGCAGTTCATGGGCGATCGTGGCTTCGGCGCGTGGCTCGACGCGATGCAGAGGCATGGCATCTCCGTGAACGTCGGCTCGTTCCTCGGGGCGGGCACCATTCGCGCGTACGCGAACGGACAGGCGCAGGGTGCGCCGACGGAGGCGCAGCTCGACACCATGCGCCGCGTCACGCGCGACGCGATGAAGGATGGCGCGTTCGGCGTCGCGAGCGCGCTGATCTATCCGCCGGGGAACTACGCGGGAACGCACGAGCTCAGCGAGATCGCGAAGGCGATGGCGCCGTATCACGGCGTCTACATCTCGCACATCAGATCGGAGGGCGACAGCCTGCTCGAGGCGCTCGATGAGGCGCTCGCGATCGGGCGGGCGGGCGGTGTGCCGGTGGAGATCTACCATCTCAAGGCTGCGGGACATCATGCGTGGGGAAAGGCGGCCGAGATGGTGTCGAGGATCGACTCCGCGCGCGTGGCGGGTCAGGACGTCGGGGCGACGATGTATCCGTACACCGCGTCCGGAAACAGTCTTTCTGCGTGCGTACCGCCGTGGGCCGCGGAGAACGGGAAGCTGCTCGACAATCTGAAGAATCCGGAGACGCGCGCGCGCATCATCGCCGAGGCGATGGACTCGACGCCGCACAAGCCGGTGTACTGTCAGGAGTCGGGACCTGGTCCAATCATGGTGGTGGGACTGCTGTCGACACCGTCGCTCGCCAAGTACGAAGGGTGGCGGCTCGACAAGATCGCGGCTGACATGCACAAGTCATGGGGCGAGACGATGGCGGACGTCGTGCTCACCTCGAACGGACGTGCCGGGAAGCTGACGTTCAGCATGACGGACGAGAATGTCGCGATGCAGCTCAAGCGACCGTGGGTCGTGATCGGAACGGACGCCGAGGGATTCGATCCGGACAGCGCGAAGGGGCTCACGCATCCGCGTGCGTACGGAAGCTATCCCCGACTGCTCGGCAAGTACGTGCGTGATGAGCACGTGCTGACGCTCGAGGATGCGGTGCGGAAATTTTCATCGGGCGTCGCGGAGCGGCTGTCGATTCCGGACCGCGGGCTATTGCGTGCGGGGATGTATGCGGATGTGGTCGTGTTCGATCCGAGCACGATCATCGACAAGGCGACGTACGAGAAGCCGCATCAGCTGTCGGTGGGAGTGAAGGAGGTGTTCGTGAATGGGGTGGAGGTGTTGCGGGATGGAGTGCATACGGGGGCGACGCCGGGGAGAGCGGTGCGCGGGGTGGGGGCGGGGATGCGCTAGGCAGTTTCCGGCGGCTTCTGTCCCCAGGCTGCCCACAGAATCGGCGATGGCATGACGAAGTCGGGATGATCGAGTGCAGCAATGTCTCGATCGAAGTCCGCCTCCGTGATGTAGCCGGCGGATATCATCTGCGAGCGAAGCTGCGAATAGTTCGCGCGCATCATGGCGGGACCGGCAGATCCCGCGGGCCACATGAATGTTCGTCCTTCTGCCGCGACGTGATCGAGTCCATGCGCGCGCAGCCGTGTGAAGAGGCGGCGACCGAAGTTTCTGTCCACGCCGCGGCAGTCCAACATCCGCGACAGGGCGATGTGCGTCTTCAGGAGAGTCTCGCCGGGACTCCGCACGGGGTCGGGAAACACGGAGCTGTCGAACTCCTCGTCGACCAGCCAGCCGCCGGGCTTCAAGGCCGCGATCATGTTCGCGAGGGCGGCTTCTCGTTCGGGGACATGTAACAGCACGAGGCGCGCGTGCACGAGATCGAAGGTGGCAGCGGGCAACGGGTCCACTGCGATGTCGTGAACACGAACTTCGACCTCGGGAAGGTTCGGGAAGCGAAGGTGGCGCGGATCGATGTCGGTGACGAGCACGTGTCCCGTTGGACCAACGCGCTCCGCGAGCCAGCGTGCGATCGACCCACCACCGCCGCCGACTTCCAGGCAGCGCCATCCGGGGCCGACGCCAACTGCGGCGAGATGACGCTGCGTTCCCGCGTCGAATGCATCGGCGAGCGCCGGAAAACGAGCCCGGGCTTCCGCGCTCGCGTTGTCGAGCGCGTATGTTCCTTCGGGCGTGGCCGCCGTATTCGTGTCGCGCATGCTCATGCGACGCTCATGCTCTGCAGTTCGTCGACGCGCGCTGTCGACGCGCTCTCGGATTCGGGCAACCAGTAGCTCGCGACGGCGAGTATGCTCAACGCGATCACGGCCGTGGTACCCGCTGCATACGCGAGGCGAGCAGATGCACCTGCACCTGGCGCTACGTTCGCGAGTTCCGTCGTCAGGAGCGCAGAGGTGACTCCGACGACTCTGCCCCCGATGTTCATCGCGAAGCTCTCCCCGGTCCCGCGCAGATACGTTGGATAGGCGCGCGGCAAGTAGTTGCCCCAGAAGCTGTGCAACCCGTTGAAGAGGGCCTGTGCGCAGAAGATCGCTCCGAGAAAAACGGCCAGCCCGCTCGCCGCGGAGAAGTAGTACAACACCGGGAAAATCACGAGTGCGGGCGCGATGAAGGTGCGCAACAATCGCTGTCGTCCGACGATGTGCGTCACGAGCACCGCGAACACGATGCGTCCGGTGACGGATCCCAGCTCCTGCACCAGGTACACGACACTCACGGCCTGTTGAATCTGTCGTGGGCGCCAGTCGTGGAATGCAGCGAGCCCGGGAACGATGCGAGGTGTGTGCTGCAGCGCGCCGTACTGAAGTGCCAAAACACAGGCCATCATCAGGGTCGCGAGCAGCGTCGTGCGAGTCAGCGGTGGACGGAACAGTGCTGCGAGCGCTGGACGCTTCAACTTTCCCTTCGTTTTTGCTTCCCGCCATTCGGGCGACTCGGGAAGAAATGGGCGAACGACGATGAGCGGAATGGCGGGGATCAGCCCCGAGAGCAGAGTGTATCGCCACGCTTCGTGCGCGCCGAGTATGGCAGGCAGGCGATCTCCGTACGTCACCGCGAGAAAATACGCGCCGGAGACGGCGAGCCCACCCAGTGCGTAGCAGGCCTGCGTGTAGCCGAGCACCGCCTCTCTTTGCCGGGGAATCGGGAACAGTTCCGAGAGCCACGCGATGGCAGCCACCGCTTCCACGCACACGCCGATCATCGTTGCGCAGCGAAGTGCGAGCAGCGCGGGAAGCGAGGTCGCGAATGCGGCGGCGCAGGTGGCGCAGGCATAGAGGAGAATGCTCCACACGAGGATCCGGCGCCGACCAAAGCGGTCTGCCAGATTCCCGCCGACCAGGCCGAGGAGCCCGCCGCACACGGCGGGGACGAAGAAGAACAGCCCGACCCATCGGTTGAACGTCGGTGTGCCTGGCGTCAGGTGGCCGACCGTCGTCAGGACGGGGCTCACGATGAGGGCCATCATGAGTGATTCGTAGAGATCGAACGCAAATCCCAACCCGGCGACCGCGCAGACGAGTGCCTGGATCGGCGTCAGCCGGGGATAGCCGATGCTACGAATCGTCGAAGGCATCAATTCGGGCTCCGGGTATGTGCGCTGCTGCGCATCTACACTAGCACCGGCATGACTTGTAGTACAAGTTCCAATAATTCACTTATTAGTGAGCTTTCTTCAATGATCGACTATACCGCACGCCAGCTTCGTGGATTCCTGCTGGTGGCCGACTTTCGGAACTTCACGCGTGCGGCGGACGCGCTCTTCATCACGCCGTCCGGGCTGAGCGTGATGATCAGTCAGTTGGAGGCGCAAGTCGGATTCCGATTGTTCGATCGCACGACGCGACACGTCTCCCTGACCTCCGATGGCACCGAGCTGCTCGTCGCCGCACGATCGGGCGTGCAGCAGCTCGACGCGGCGATAGCGCGTATTGCCGAGCAGGCGAATCGCGCCACGCAGGAGATCTCGGTGGGCGCTCCCCCGCTCATTGCGTCCAACATCATGCCGCTGGCGATCAG
>JAQBQC010000212.1 GCA_028287205.1 Gemmatimonadota bacterium | reverse complement strand
GGATGCACGAGATGCTCGTGCAGCATCTGCGTCCGGCGCCCGTGATCGCGGTGTCGCTGAACACGTACGATCTGTCGGTGCGCGCGGCGCGCGCGGCGATCGCGAAGACGCGCCGGCAAACGGGGCTTCCGACCACGGACCCTGTGCGCTTCGACTCGGAGCCGGTGGTGGAAGCGATCGACGAGTTCCACCGGAAGCGGGCGCGCACGCTCGCGCGGCAAGTGGATGCGGCCAGTACACCGGCGAGAAAGAAGGTGGCGGCGAAGCGGCGGTAGGATTTCTTCGAGGGTGCGCGCCGCCGGGATGTCGCGCGCATTGGATTGATGTCGGGCGCGCCCCGCGCCCGCGCCATACTCGCGTCGTACACAGGACGGCGCGCCGCCGCGCGCAGTCCCGACCCAGCACCTGCGAATCGAGCACGTCGTGGCGCCCGTGATTGCGCCGATGGCCGAACGCAGCCCGGATGACGCACTGGTCTCGCATCGGCCGTAGTAGCGCGTTCTCGAGACGCGTCGGGTCGCATGCGCGGCGCATGGAGCGCGTCTCCCCGTGGTGGCGATCACCATTGGTCAGCGCCGCGCACACATCGGATCGGCGACCGGTTGACGCAGCTGTCAATAGTGTGTGCGGTGCGCTCACGCGGGAGCAGCACATGCAACATCGCATCGCAATCATGGCAGGCGCCGCGGCCGCGCTCATTGTCGCCGCATGCGCGGATCAGAACGGGCGAACGCCTTTGGCAACGGAGCCCGGTGATACGAATCCGGTGGCCAGCTACACCACGACCGGAGTTCCGGCGATCATCGATCCGAAAACGCATCGGCCGGTGGACGTGACATCGGGGGCATGGCGGGGAGGAGTGAGCGCGTCGGTGGTTGCCTCGAGCGTCACGGGCGAAGGGCTGCAGGTAGCGTCCAATGCACCCGGAGTCGCACCCACGTCGGGGCACGCGAGCTGGACGTTCACCGACGACGCGAAGCACGTGCAGAGAATCGTGTTGCTGTATCGCATCGGAGGCCCGCCGGCGGCCATGCAGCATTACATCGACGGTGTGCTCGTGAGCACCACGGCATATACGTGGGCAAAAACCCAGACTGGATGGGTCCGCACTCGCAGCTTCATGCAATCGGTCCGCAACGGAAACCTCGTCGGTACGTTCACCACCACTTCTACTCCCGCGAAGCCGGGCACGGGCGGTCCGATACAGACGGTGCGGCTCGATCGGGCACCCGCCGTGAGTCCGCTGCAACGGACGCTTGGCGGCGTCGCCTACGCGCTGGCATTCGCCTTCGCGCCACAGGATGCCACGGCGCAGGGATTCTACTTCGCCGCGTGCCGGCAGGAGTGGTTGCGCTACGCGGCCGCGGCGGCAGTGCTAGCCGGTGCAGCGGCAGCGATCGCGGCGGCACCCGAGTTTACACCGGCGATCATCACCGCGTTCGCCGCGGCGTTGGCGACGACTGCTGCAATGGAGGATTTGTTGATCGACTGCATGCTCGCCCACGACTCTGTTTCCTCGGGCGGCTTTGGCGGCGGCGGCTTTGGTGGCGCCGGCGGAGGAGGTGCGCCACCCTCAAAGACGTGCTTCGAGGGCTCCTATGCCGCGCACTGCACGACGGCGTTTACCCTCTGATCGGAGGCACCATGCATCGCCCAGCGGACAATCGACACATCCAGAACGGACTGATGTGGCTCGCAATCGTGGTGAGTCTGGCGCTGCTGACGCCATGGGGAATCGAGCACCGGCACTCACTGCAGCCGCGCTTCGCGCTCGTTGCGGTTGTCTGCGGCACCTTGTCCGGGGCAGCCTTCCTCGTGAAGGGGGTGCTGACGATCTCCTCCCGACGCGGCGGATGGAGAGCGGCTGCGCTGCCGTTCTGTTTTGCGATCAGCTCTCTGCTGATTGCAGTGACGTTTCTTTGGGCGGGGCACGATCCGGCGGCGCAGAACTACACTTTGGGTGGCGCCGTTCTCTTCATGATCGCCGCAATCGTGCTGCAGCAACGTGCGCGCGAGCGCTCGGAATCACAGTGAGGGTCGCGCGTCCGCGCGTGCGGCTGGACGCGCGGGCGCGTGAGCACCGCTCGTGACGTCGCTTTCGATCATCTCGCTCTCGAAGAGCTATCGTGCGGGCGCGGCCGGATGCTCGGCGCGCGTGTCCGTGCTCCGCGATCTCGACCTGGCGTTGTGGCCGGGCGAGATCGTCGCGCTCGAAGGGGCGCGCTCCAGCGGGCGCAGTACGCTGCTCGAGTGTGCCGCGGGGCTTCGGACGCCGGATGCCGGCTCGATCTTCTGGTTCGGCGCACGCGTCGTATCGCGTGAGAGCATCGCGTACGTGCGCGCGTCGCCGGCTCATCCCTCGCGCGAGCGCAACTCCGAGCGCGACGGGTGCGGTGCGCTCTACGCTGCGCTCAATACTGCCCTCAACGCTGCACTAAACGCCTCACTCCCCAAACGCTCGCTCCTTCTCCTCGTCGACGATCTCCCGTGCGCCAGCCTGCTCGAGCAACGCCTCGTGCTCGCGCTGTTCGAGCGCCACGCCCTCGCTGGAGCCGCCATTCTCTTCGCCGCCAACGAGGAGCTCGCAGCTGCGCCCTGCGTTTCCCGCGTGGTCACGCTCACGAACGGCGCGCTCGTTCAGCGCAGAAAACGCTCGGCCGCGCGGATCGCCGCCTCGTCGCGGGCCTCGCGCGCACGCACGAGCGCGCGCTCGACGTACGGGCGCAGCTTGCGCTCGCCCCAGTAGTAGCCCGTTGCCACTTCGGCGCTCTCGGTGTCGCCCTCGGCCGCGCCCTCCAGCAGCGCGAGCGCCGCGGCCTCATCGTATCCGGGATCGTCGCGATCGGGAAGTACGAACCGGCGCAGCGGCGAGTCACGCCCGCCGGAATCCTCGTTCACGAATGCTCGAGACATGGTCAGCTATGCTCCTCTAGTGTCAGCGAGTGGCCGTGCTCTCGCCCGCGGCGTCAGTCGCCGCAGCCAGAATGTCCCAATGCTGGACCCTCGCATCGAACGACGTCAGTGCTTCGACTGCCTCCGGCTCGACCACCGCGCGCTCGATGTCCTCTCCGGCGAACGCACGAATCGCGTCCTTCGACGTCCACGTGGTGATCACGAAAATTCCGACCTCGTCGCCGCGCTCGTGTCGCAGCAGCGACGCCTCGACGAAGCCGTCGAGCTCCCGGAGCTCGGGCAACACCCGCCTCGTAAAGTGCTCGATGTATGCGTGCTGCTTGGCGAGCGTCGTGCGGCCGCTCCACGTTCGTGCAATCACATTTCACCTCGTGCACGCCATGGCATTGCGCGCGCTCGCATATTTGAGACGGCCCCCCAACGTTGAATAAGCGCACTCGGGCGCGTAGCTTCTCGCCTTCGCCCGCGCGCGCGCCGATCACGTTTTCAGGACGAGCATGCAGCTTTACAACACGCTCACCCGCCGGGTCGAACCGTTCGCTCCGGCGGATGGCACGATCGTCCGGATGTACACGTGCGGGCCGACCGTCTACAACCCTGCCCACCTCGGCAACTTTCGCACCTTCCTCTTCGAGGATCTGCTGCGCCGCGTGCTGCGCCTGAACGGCTGGAAGGTGCTGCAAGTGATGAATCTGACGGATGTGGACGACAAGATCATCACGCGCTCGGCGGCGCAGGGGAAAACGATTCGCGAGGTCACCGAGCCCGTCACGGAGATCTTTCATCGCGATCGCGAATTTCTGCGCATCGAGACGGCCGAGGTGTATCCGAAGGCGACGGAGCACATTCCGGAGATGATCGCGCTCGTGGAGCGATTGATGTCGCGCGGGCTCGCGTATCAGGCCGAGGATTCGTCCGTGTACTTCGCGATCGCGCGCTTTCCCGGTTACGGGAAGCTTTCACGCCTCGACACGCGACAGATTCGTGCGGGCGCCCGCGTGGCCGCCGACGACTACAACAAGGAAGACGTCCGCGATTTCGCGCTCTGGAAGGCCGCGAAGCCGGAGGATGAGCAGACGGGCGCCGCATGGGACTCGCCGTGGGGACGCGGCCGCCCGGGCTGGCATCTCGAGTGCTCGGCCATGGCGAAGCGATATCTCGGCGACACGCTGGACCTGCACGCCGGCGGCGTCGATCTCATCTTTCCGCATCACGAGGACGAGATCGCGCAGTCCGAAGGTGCGAGCGGCGCACCCTTCGCGCGCATGTGGTGCCACGGCGAATTCCTGCTCACGGACGGCGCGAAGATGGCGAAGCGCGTCGGCAACGTCGCCACCGTCGAGGACCTGCGCGCCACGGGCATCTCGGCCGCCGCGGTGCGCCACTTCATGTTCTCGGTGCACTATCGCAAGCAGCTCAATCTCGCGGAGGAGTCGCTCGAGGCGTCGACGAATGCGGTGCGGCGCGTCGGCGATTTCGCGGAGCGGCTCGCGGCTGCGACGGGCGGCACCGCGAACATGTCGACGATCGCGGCGGAGCTCCGCAGCTCGGCGATCGACGCATTCAATGATGATCTCAACGCGCCGGAGGCGATGGCGGCGCTGTTCGAGTTCATTCGGATGATCAATGCGGAGCTCGACGCGGGCGGATCGGATGTGGCGGGACTGGAGGCCGCGCGGACGGCGTTCGCGCTGGTGAACGGCGTGCTCGATATCGTGCCCGGCGAGGCAGAGATCGATGACACGTTGTCCAGGTGGGTGGAGGAGCGGCTGGCGGCGCGGCGAGAGGCGCGGGCGAGGCGGGATTTTGCGGCTGCGGACGCGATCCGTGGCGAGCTCGACGGGAAGGGGATCGCAATCGAGGACACGCCGCAGGGGACGCGGTGGAAGAAGGTGCGGTAGCACGACATACGTGCTGTCCGCGCGCTTGACGCACCCCTAAAGTCCTGTTATTCTATGAGTCTTGCGCAAAAACGCCGTGCGCTGTTTTGAGCTCACGCTGACGTAGCTCAATTGGCAGAGCACCTGATTTGTAATCAGGCGGTTGCGAGTTCGATTCTCGCCGTCAGCTCTGGTTCGGTGCACAGTCTCGTCCACGCAGTCGATGAGGGGCGTCAGGCCGCAAACGCGCAGGGATAGGGTGGGGTACCCAAGCGGCCAACGGGAGCAGACTGTAAATCTGCCGGCTAACGCCTACGAAGGTTCGAATCCTTCCCCCACCATCGGTCGGTGGCTGAATGGATGTACAGCAGTGGCGCGTCGGTAAGCGCGGCAACACGGTGAACGTTGGAAAATAGTCGGGGCGCGAAAGCAGTTCTCTCGCGGGAGTAGCTCAGTTGGTAGAGCGCAAGCCTTCCAAGCTTGATGTCGCGGGTTCGAGCCCCGTCTCCCGCTTGCCGAATGAACGATCGGTGCGCGGGCGAAGGAGCGGGCGGAGCAATGAACGAGCAGGGACATCGCTCGCGTAGCTCAGTTGGTAGAGCACACCCTTGGTAAGGGTGAGGTCACCGGTTCGATCCCGGTCGCGAGCTTGATGGCGGTACGCGCTGCACATGTGGTGATATGGGATCACCAAAATGGTAAGTCGCGAGATCACACAGACGAGAGCGAGTGATGGCTAAGGCGAAATTTGAGCGGACGAAGCCGCACGTAAACGTTGGGACGATCGGGCACGTCGATCATGGGAAGACGACGCTGACGGCGGCGATCACCTCGATCCAGGCGACGAAGGGATTGGCGCAGAAGGTCAACTTCGACCAGATCGACAAGGCGCCCGAAGAGCGCGAGCGCGGGATCACGATCGCGACGGCGCACGTGGAGTACGAGTCCGACAAGCGGCACTACGCGCACGTGGACTGCCCGGGGCACGCCGACTACGTGAAGAACATGATCACGGGCGCGGCGCAGATGGACGGCGCCATTCTCGTGGTATCGGCCGCGGACGGTCCGATGCCGCAGACGCGCGAGCACATTCTGCTCGCCCGCCAGGTGAACGTGCCGTTCATCGTCGTGTTCATGAACAAGTGCG
>JAQBQC010000150.1 GCA_028287205.1 Gemmatimonadota bacterium | reverse complement strand
GCAGTATTTTCATCCGTTTTCAGCCGATGCCATTGGCACCGCTGTCCCCGCATACGCGACGGGCCGGAGTGGGATTCTCCGGCCCGTTAAGTTATCCCGCAGCATCATGCGGAGCAACCCGCGCACGTACGTGCGTCAGGGGACTGTCCAGTCCGTGCTCGACGTGAGCGACACGTTGTCTTTCGTGTACGTGCGCGCGCCATCCGCCGTGCGCGCCTTGAGCGTGACCGAGCTTCCCGACGAGATGCCGGACACGGGCAGCGTCTTCTCGCTGTTCGCGGCGACCTGCCCGATGAACACATCGCTGCCGCCGGTTGTCACGTAGGCATTCACGGCCTGACTGGCATTGTTGGTGAGATGCACCGCCATGCCGCTCGAGGGCGACGGCGCACTGCCCACTTCGACCTTGCGGGAGCATGCGGTGAGCGCGGCGGCCAACAACACCATGGAAAGTATTCGCATCGATTCACTCCTCTGTACGGGACGAGTAACGTATCTCTCCCGTGCAAGGTACGTGCTGAGCCGTCAAAATCGTGAAACACATACGTTTGCGGCGGCGCGAGCGAGACTGAATTGCCGACATGGGGCGCGCGCCCGATATTCCCTGCGCCGATCGCTCGATGCGAGCGCGCTGCACCGCGACCGCGCAGCACTTCCCATCTCCGCGAGACATGTCTTCGACAGCTGACGACCGGCCCAACGCCGAATTCCTGTGGACCGCCGACGAGCATCGGCGCGTCGGTCGCGAGGTCGCTGACTGGATTGCGACGTACCTCACGTCTCTTCCTGCTGCTCCGGTGTTTCAGCCGGTGCCCACCGATGCCGCGGCGGCGATGCTCGCGACGCCCGTGCCGGAGGCCGGCGAGCCAATCGATGCGATCCTCCATCGCTTCGAGCAGGAGATCGGCGACTACCCGTTCGGGAACGGCCACCCCCGCTTCTCCGCGTGGGTGAACTCCCCTCCGGCGGCGATCGGCATCTACGCGCAGACGCTGGCGGCGGCGATGAATCCGAGCGTCGCGGGCGGCAATCACGCGGCCGTGTGGGTCGAGCGGCAGGTGATCGAGTGGTTCAAGTCGATCTTCGGCTTCCCGCACGAGAGCATGGGGCTTCTGGTGAGCGGCAGCTCCGCGGCCGCCATCACCGGTCTTGCCGTGGCGCGCCACGCGGCCGCGGCGCGCATCGGCTGGGACATGCGGAGCGCCGGCGCGCACATCGTGAGCGAGAGCGGCGCGCCGATCCGGATGCTCGTGTACGAGAGCGCCGAGGCGCACTCGTGTCACCAGAAGGCGGTCGAGCTGCTCGGCCTGGGCAGCGCCCAGATTCGAGTCGTGCCGAGCGACGATGCGCTTCGCATGCTCCCGGATGCCCTCGATGCGATGCTCGCAGCCGACATCGCGGCGGGCGCACTGCCTATCGCGGTGATCGCGAGCGCGGGCACGGTGAACACCGGCGCGATCGATCCGCTCGACGCCCTCGCAAGCGTGTGTGCACGGCATCGCGTGTGGCTGCACGTGGACGGCGGCTACGGCGCGCCTGCCATTCTCACTGACGAATATCGGACGCAGCTCGCGGCCATCGGACGCGCGGACAGCGTCGGCATCGACGCCCACAAATGGATGTACGTGCCGGTGGATGCGGGGATGGTGCTGGTTCGCGACGCGAAGCTGATGCGCGACACCTTCAGTCTCGTGCCGCCGTATCTCCGCAGCGACGATGACCGACACGGCGTGCACGGTCCACCGTGGCTGAGCGAATACGGATCGGAACAGACGCGCCCGTTCCGCGCACTCAAGGTGTGGATGGCGCTTCGCTACTTCGGCACATCGGGGTACGCGCGGCTCATCTCGCACGACATCGCGATGGCGCGCCGCCTCGCCGATCGCGTGCGCACGACACCCGAGCTCGAGCTGCGGGAGCCGCAGGGCTTGAGCATCGTCTGCTTTCGCGCCGTTCCGGCAGCGCTCGAAGGCGACGATGCCGCCGTCGACGCGCTCAATCAGCGCGTGCTCGCGTCGCTGCAGCTCGGCGGCAAGGCCTTTTTATCGAGCACGGTGCTCGGCGGGCGCACCTGGCTGCGCTCGTGCGTCGTGAATCCGGGCACGACGCCGGAGGACATCGATGCCGTCCTCGATGCTGTCCTCGATGCCGTGCGCAGCTACTTGTAGATCCGGTACTTCTTCGTCGCCTGCTCGAACGCGATCGTGGCGGGAACCGACGCATCGATCAGCGAATCGGGATCCGCTCCGCGCATGAACGCCTCGCGTCCGCCGCGCACGCCGAAGAGCTGGTTGAATCCCTTCTGCTGAAAACGAATCGAGTCGCCCTTCACGGCGATCGCCGCCCAGATCAGCGCGGCGCCGAGTCGCGCGGTGTTCAGGCGCTCGCGATCGGAGATGGTGATGCGGATGCCGTCGATGCTCACGCCTCCGAATTTGTCATCGCCGGGGTGCACCGGTGTGAATCGCTCCGGCGTGAACTTCACGCCTGGCAGGTTGCGCGACTCGAGCAGCTCGATCGTCTTCTTCGCGTTCAGCCACGGCGCACCGATGAGCTGAAAGGC
>JAQBQC010000147.1 GCA_028287205.1 Gemmatimonadota bacterium | reverse complement strand
ACTATATTTTCCATTGAGTTACCGCTTCAAACCGTCTCAATATTTCGAGGTAGACATGAGCACCACTCAGCAACCCGCCGTTACCGTTTCCGTCACGCCTACGGCCGCAGTCGAGGTCAAGCGCTTCATGGAACAGGAAGGGGTCGTCGAGACTGGCGGCGGACTTCGCGTGAGTGTGCAGCCGGGTGGCTGCAGCGGCTTCAAGTACGGCCTTCTCATCGAGGAGAAGGCGGCCGATGACGATCTCATCGTCGAGCAGGAGGGATTCAAGGTGTTCGTCGATCCCTTCTCCGCCCAGTACCTCAATGGCGTGACGATCGACTACGTCTCGTCGATGCAGGGCTCGGGCTTCACGTTCTCGAATCCGAACTCGACGGGCGGCTGCGGTTGCGGCAGCTCGTTCAACGCGTAAGAGCTGACACACGAACGGCGGCGCACCACCGGATGCGCCGAAGCGAACGTGATTCGAGGCCCGCGACGGTGACAGCCGTCGCGGGCTTCGTCGCATCCGCGCGCGATCGCGTGCGCGGGTTGCTGCGCGCACACGGGCGCTAATGCACACCTTCGGCGCGCTCGATCTCGCCGTGCTCCTCGCCTATCTCGGCGGCACCACCGCGCTCGGCCTCTGGGTGGGCCGCCGGCAGCGCAGCTCGAACGACTACTTCGTGGCGGAGCGCTCGATTCCGTGGTGGGCGGTGCTCTTCTCGGTGGTGGCGACGGAGACGAGCGCGCTCACCTTCATCTCGACGCCGGGGCTCAGCTACGGAGGCACGCCGACCACCGGCAATCTCGCCTTTCTGCAGATCGTTGCCGGCTATGTGATCGGGCGAGTGGTCGTCGCGTACACGCTGCTGCCGCGCTACTACGAGGGAAAGCTCGTCACGGCGTACGCGCTCCTGGAGCAGCGATTCGGCGTCGCAACGCGGCGCTTCACGTCGATCGTGTTCATGGCGACGCGGGCGCTGGCGGACTCCGTGCGCGTGTTTGCGACGGCGATCCCGATCGCGCTCATCATCGGACCCGCGGTGAAGAATCCTGCGCTGGTGACGCCGCTCGCCGTGCTCATTCTGGGGCTGCTTACGATCATCTACACGTATCGCGGCGGAATGAAGGCGGTGGTGTGGACTGAGCTCGTGCAAGCCGCCGTGTATGTGTTTGGCGGCATTGTCGCCGTCGTGCTGCTGGGCCGCGCGGTGCCCGGCGGCTGGAGCCAGATCTTCCACACCGCCGGCGCCGCGGGAAAGCTGCGCGTGATCGATCCGTATCTGGGACTCGCTCGGCCGTACACGCTCTTCGCGGGACTTCTCGGCGGTGCGTTCCTCTCGATGGCGTCGCACGGCGCCGATCAGCTCATCGTGCAGCGACTGCTCTGCGCGCGCTCGCTGCGCGATGCGCGCCGCGCGATCATTGGCAGCGGCTTCGCGGTGTTCGCGCAGTTCGCGCTGTTCCTCGTGATCGGCCTGGGGCTCTGGGCGTTCTATCAGGGGCGGCACTTCGACGCCACCGATGTCATCTTTCCGACATACATCGTCGAGCACATGCCGTCGGGGCTTCTCGGTTTGATCGTCGCAGCGATCGTGGCGGCGACGATGAGCACGCACTCCGGGGCGATCAACTCGCTCGCGGCCGCGGCGACGAACGACATCTATCTCCCGATCGCGAAGGTCTCGCCGGACGACCCGCGGGCCCTCCGCATCTCGCGGGCGCTCGCCGTGATGTGGGGAGTGATTCTCACCGGCGGTGCCCTCATGTTTCATGCGCAGGGCACGCCGGTGGTGGTGCTCGCACTTTCGATCGCGAGCTTCACGTACGGAGGACTGCTCGGTGGCTTCTTTCTCGGAATATTCTGGCGGCGCGCGATGCAGCGCGATGCGCTGATCGGCATGAGCGTGGGGATTCTCGCAATGGCAATCGTCGTATCCGCAAAGCCGCTTGGCGCGGCATTCCCTTCGCTGGCGGCGTCACTCGCTCCGCTCGCGCGAATAGCGTGGCCATGGTACGTGCTGATCGGCACGACGATCACGATAGCGACCGGGATGCTCTCGTCGCTGTCGCACCCGAGGCCGGTGCTGTCCAAGGAGGTGAGCGCATGATGGGGATCGTAATTGGGGTCGACGCAGGAGGCTCGCGCACCCGCGTGTCCGTGGCGGATTCTGACGGCGAGATCATCGCGACGTCCGAGCGCGAAGGTGCGGCGGTGAGGCCGGGCGAGATCGAGCGGTCGGCGTCGATCATCGCGGCTGCGGTGCGCGATGCGCTCATCACGCTCCACCCCACCTTCGGCGAACCGCGCGCGCTGTGCGCCGGCGTTGCCGGCGTGGGACGCGAGAGCGAGCGACGCGCGCTGAGCGAGGCACTCATGAACGAATCGCTCGCCGACGATGTGCTCGTGGTGACGGACGCCGAGATCGCGCTGGCCGACGCATTCGGCGACGAGGCGGGAATCGTGCTCATCGCGGGCACGGGCTCGATCGCGTTCGGACGCGGGCCCACGGGAGTGCTCGAGCGTGTGGGTGGATGGGGCCCGACGATCGGCGACGAGGGCGGCGGGCTGTGGATCGCGCGCCGCGCGCTCTCGGTGGTGACGGCGGCGACGGATGGACGTGAGCCCGACACGTCGCTCGTGGGCGCGATCCTCACCGCGGCCGAAGTCGACGAGGTAGAGGCGCTCATCCCGTGGGCGGCGAGTGCGACGGCATCACAGTTCGCATCGCTGGCGCCAGTCGTGGTTGCGAGCGCGGAGGCGGGCGATCTCCGCGCGAACGCGCTGCTCGGGCTCGCGGCGGAGGAGCTCGTGCTGCACGTGCGCACACTGGCCCGCTCGCTCTTTCTGGATGAGCGCGCCGCAGTGCAGGTTGCACTGGGCGGCGGATTGCTCGAGCCGGGGAGCGCGCTTCGGAGACGCGTGGAGCATCGGCTCAAGTCCGCCGTCCCGGGGGGCAAAGTGCACGCTGCGCCGATCGTAGCAGTGCGCGGTGCCGTGCGTCGCGCGATGCAGATCGGGACCGAGCAGGGCGCGGATTAGGGAGCTGTGCGTGGGCGTGGAGCAAGGGCAGAGAGAATTGCCAACGGCTGTGCACGAATGAACAACACATAAGAACGAATCGAATACGGCGCTGAGCGAGGGCGTTCCCGCCAGCGCGAGCAACGGGCCCTGATGAGCCGAGTACGCCCTCGCTCCGCGCCCGATTCGATTCGTCTCATGCTGCATTTATTCGTGTAAGCAGTTGGCAGTTGATCCCTGCAAACACCTTCACCCTCAGTCCGCCTCCTGAGCCGCCGCCTGGAACCATTCCAATAGTCGATGTCTTGTTAGTTAGACGGTTGTCAAACTATTTAACTATTCGACTTGGATGGAAACGAACATGGGCGTTCTCAATGGAAAGGTCGCGATCGTGACTGGCGCATCCAAAGGCATCGGCGCGAGCATCGCCACGGCGCTCGGCGCAGCCGGCGCGTCGGTAGTCGTGAATTACTCGTCGAGCAAGGAAGGCGCGGATCGCGCGGTCGCCGAGATCACGAGCAAGGGTGGCAAGGCGATAGCCGTGCACGGTGACGTGTCGAAAGCCGCGGACGTGCTCCGACTGTTCGACGAGACGAAGAAGGCATTTGGGAAGCTCGACATTCTCGTGAACAACGCGGGAGTGTTCCAGTTCGAGCCGCTGGAGTCCGTGACCGAGGACGAGTTCCACCGGGAGTTCAACACGAATGTGCTCGGCCCGATCCTGCTCATCCAGGAGTCGCTCAAGCACTTCAACGGAGAGGGCGGAAACGTGATCAACGTCAGCTCCGTCGTGAGCGACAATCCTCCCCCGCACTCGGTGGTCTACGCGGCGACGAAGGGCGCGCTCGATACGATCACGAAGGTGCTCTCGAAGGAGTTCGGCGCGAGAAACATTCGCGTGAACACAATTGCACCGGGCGGCGTGGATACGGAAGGCGCGCGCCGCCTGGGCTTTATCGGAGGCGAGGCCGAGGCGCGGACGGTCGCCAAGACTCCGTTGGGCCGCATCGGACAGCCCGAGGACATCGCGCGTGTTGCGGTCTTTCTCGCGTCAGACGAATCCGCGTGGATCACCGGCGAGAAGCTCTCCGTCGCCGGCGGCTGGGCGTAGCTGATGGCGGGATGGTGCGCGGCTAGCGTTCGCCGCGCACCGTCTCCCAGCGGTCCATCACCGCGGTGGCGAGACAGTTCCCCACGAGGTTGATCGAGGTTCGGGCCATGTCCATCACGGCGTCGACGCCGAGGATCACGGCCACGCCCTCGAGAGGCAGATTGAACTGCGAGAGCGCCCCCGAAAGAATCACGAGCGACGCGCGCGGAACCGCGGCGACGCCTTTGCTCGTGAGCATGAGCGTGGCCATCATCAGCAGCTGCGATTTGAGCGACATGTCGATCCCGGCCGCCTGCGCCACGAACACGGACGCGACGGCGAGATAGAGCGTGCTGCCATCGAGGTTGAACGAGTAGCCCGTGGGCAGCACGAAGGCGACGATGCGCCGCGGCACGCCGAACTTCTCCATCGCCTCGAAGGCGCGCGGCAGCGCGGCCTCGGATGAGGCGGTCGAGAATGCGATGAGCCACGGCTCCTTCACCGCGCGCCAGAAGCGCCCGAGCGGAATGCGGAAGATGAGCGCGACCGGCACGAGCACCGCGAGCACGAACACGATGAGTGCCGCGTACAGCGTGATGATCAGCAGTCCGAGATGCTTGAGCACCCCGATCCCGCTGGTGCCGACCGTGACGGCGATCGCCGCGCCGATGCCGAAGGGAGCGAAGCGCATCACGAGATCGGTGAGCTTGAACATGATCTCGGAGAGGCTCTCGCAGAAGGCGAGCATCGTCAGCTTCGCGCCCTGCCCCGCGCGCGCGAGCGCGACGCCAAAGAGCACGGAGAAGAAGACGATCTGGAGCACCTCGTTGTTGGCCGCCGCCTCGAAGAAGCTCTGCGGCACGACGTGCTCGAGCACGCCCGACAGCGTCACGTGCTTTTGCGCGAGGTCGTTTCCCACCGTCGCCGAAGCGCCGGTGATGTTCACCCCGTCGCCCGGGCGGATGAGATTCACGGCGGCGAGACCGATCACCAGTGCCAGCGTGGTCACGATCTCGAAGTAGATGATCGAGCGGAGCGCGAGCTTGCCCACGCGCTTCATGTCGTCGCCGTGGCCCGCAATGCCCACTACGAGCGTCGAAAAGATCAGCGGCACGATCAGCAGCTTGATCATGCGCAGGAAGATCGTCGACAGCACCTTCAGCGAGGCCGCCTGGAACGCCGGCTCTGGCTGTCCCGGAACCGCGTTCGGGAAGGCCACTCCGACGATGACGCCGAGCACCATCGAGATGAAGATCCAGTGCGTCAGCGTGAGGCGGCGGAAGATCCCACCGCCCTCGCGTGGACGTGCCGCGCTACTCACTCGAGACGGGCGGCTTGCCGCTGCGCAGCGTCGAGTGCCGGTAGCCGTACGCGAAATACAGCGCGAGGCCGATGATCAGCCACCAGCCGAATCGCACCCAGGCACGGTGCGGCAACCCCCACATGACGAAGAGGCAGAGCCCCGCGCCAAGCGGCGCGACGACATACAGGAACGGCACACGGAACGGACGCGGGCGATCCTTGTCGGTGAAGCGCAGGACGACGACGCCCATGCAGACGAGAATGAACGCGAACAGCGTTCCGATGTTCGTGAGATCGTACGTCTCGTTCGCGTCGCCGATCAGCGCCCACGTCGCCACGAACAGCCCCGTGATGATGGTCGTGATGTACGGCGTGCGGTACTTGCCGTGAATCTTCGCGGCGAATTTGGGGAGCAGGCCATCGCGCGCCATGGCGAAGAAGATGCGCGGCTGCCCGTACTGGAACACGAGCAACACGGCGGACATCGAGAACACCGCGCCCAGCGCCACCAGCCAGCCCACCTTCGTCATCCCGACCGACGTGAGCGCGAACGACAGCGGATCCGCGGTGCTGCCCAGCGTCGTGTAGGGCACCATTCCGGTGAGCACGAACCCGACGACGATATAGATGAGCGTGCAGATCGCCAACCCTCCCAGGATTCCAATGGGAAGATTCCGCTGCGGATTTTTCGTCTCCTCGGCTGCCGTCGAGATCGCGTCGAAGCCGATGTACGCGAAGAACACGATCGCTGCACCGTGGTGAATGCCGGTGAAGCCGTTGGGCGCGAAGGGGTGGTAGTTCGCGGGATTGATGTGCTGAACCCCGACGACGATGAACAGCGTCAGCGCGATGAGCTTCACCGCCACCATGATGTTGTTCGCGCGGGCGCTCTCGCGAACGCCGAGCACGAGAAGCCACGTGATCGCCAGGACGATGCCGCAGGCCGGCAGATTCACGAGCACGGGAAAGCCGAAAAGGTGCGGCGCGCTGTCCATGAGCCCCCGCACTGCGGGATCGCTGCTCAGGAGTGCGGTGCGATAACCGGTGGCCAGCCATGGAGGAATGACGACGCCAAGCCCCGCCAGCAGCGTCTTGAAATAGTCAGACCAGGAGATCGCGACGGCGACGTTGCCGACCGCGTACTCCAGAATGAGATCCCAGCCGATGATCCACGCGACGAACTCGCCGAGCGTCGCGTATGAATAGGCGTACGCGCTGCCCGCCTGCGGAATCATTGCCGCGAGCTCGGCATAACACAGCCCTGCCAGTGCGCAGGCGATGCCCAGCAGCAGGAACGAGATCACGAGCGCCGGACCTGCGCCGCTTCGCACGAGCACGCCGTTCACGACTTCGCCCGCAGCCGCCGATCCGATCGCGCCGAAGATGCCCGCGCCGATCACAGCGCCGATCGCGAGCATGATCAGGTCGCCCGCACCCAGCATGCGGCGCAGCGCGTTCGGATTGTCCGCCTCCGCCATCAGGTCGGCGATCGGCTTGCGGCTGAACAGTGATGCCATGCGGTGCCCGGGCTGGGGAGTAAAAAACATGAGCGTGATGCGCGTTTCAGCGCACCACGCTCATGTGGTCGAGTCTAGGACGCGGACTCGATTCGCATACCGTAGAACGAGCGGTAGACGAACGTCGCGGAGATGAGAAAGAACACGAGCGCGAGCGTGTGGCTGAACCCCGTGCCGTGCTGCGCACTCAACGACACCGCCAGCTCCACCGCGAGCAGACCGAAGAGCGTCGTGAACTTGATGATCGGGTTGAGTGCCACCGACGACGTATCCTTGAACGGATCGCCGACGATGTCGCCGACGACCGTGGCCTCGTGCAGCGCGGTTCCTTTCTGCTTGAGCTCGACCTCCACGATTTTCTTCGCGTTGTCCCACGCGCCGCCGGCGTTCGCCATGAACACGGCCTGGTACAATCCGAAGAGCGCGATCGAGACGAGGTAGCCAATGAAGAAGTACGGCTCGACGAACGCGAAGGCGAGCGTCGCGAAGAACACGCAGATGAAGATGTTGAGCATCCCCTTCTGCGCGTACTTGGTGCAGATCTCCACCACGGCCTTGCTGTCTTCCATCGAGGCCTTGGTTGCGCCCTCGAGCTTGATGTTCTCCTTGATGTACTCCACCGCGCGATACGCGCCCGTGGTCACGGCCTGAATCGACGCGCCCGTGAACCAGTAGATCATCGCGCCGCCCGTGATCAGTCCGAGCAGAAACGGCGGGTGAAGGAGCGACAGATTGCCGATCAGCTCCGGCTTCAAGCCCTGCGTCAGCGCCACGATGATCGAGAAGATCATCGTCGTCGCACCAACGACCGCCGTGCCGATGAGCACCGGCTTCGCCGTCGCCTTGAACGTGTTGCCTGCGCCGTCGTTCTCCTCGAGCAGATGCTTCGCCCGCTCGAAATTCACCTTGAAGCCGTACTTGGACTCGAGCTCCTGCTCAATGCCCGGGAGCTGCTCGATGATCGAGAGCTCGAACACCGACTGCGCGTTGTCCGTGACCGGGCCGTACGAGTCCACGGCGATGGTGACGGGACCCATGCCGAGGAATCCGAAGGCCACGAGACCGAACGCGAAGACCGCCGGCGCAAGCATGATCCCACCGTCCGCGGCAGCGCCCGGCGTGATCGCCGGAATGCCGAGACTCACGTAGTAGCCGGCGGCCATGAGGCCCATGATCGCCATGCCCAGCCAGTACGCACTGAAGTTTCCGGCCACGAGCCCGGAAAGAATGTTGAGCGCCGATCCGCCCTCGCGCGACGACGAGACGACCTCGCGCACGTGCCGCGATGACGTGGAGGTGAACACCTTCACCAGCTCGGGGATGATCGCACCGGCGAGCGTACCACACGTGATGACCGTGGACAGCTTCCACCAGAGCGTTCCGTCGCCAAGCGTCGGGATGATCATCTTCGACACGAGGTACGTGAACGCGACGGAGACGATCGACGTCAGCCACACGAGCGTCGTGAGCGGCGTCTCGTAGTTCATGACGTCCGCATCGGCGAAGCGCGCCTTCGCGATCGCGCCGTTGATCAGATACGACACGCCGCTCGCGATGATCATCACGATGCGCATCACGAAGATCCACACGAGCAGCTGCACCTGCACCGTCGAATCCGGCACGGCGAGCAGAATGAACGAAATGAGGGCGACACCGGTCACGCCGTAGGTCTCGAAGCCGTCCGCACTCGGTCCAACCGAGTCACCGGCGTTGTCGCCCACGCAGTCCGCGATCACGCCAGGGTTACGCGCGTCGTCTTCCTTGACGTTGAAGACGATCTTCATGAGATCGGAGCCAATGTCGGCGATCTTCGTGAAGATTCCGCCCGCGATACGCAGCGCTGCGGCGCCCAGCGACTCACCAATCGCGAAGCCGATGAAGCACTGTCCGGCGTAGTCACCCGGAATGAAGAGCAGAATGCACAGCATCATGAGGAGCTCGATGCTGATGAGCAGCATGCCGATGCTCATTCCCGCGCTGAGCGGAATCGCGTAGCACGGGTAGGGCTTGCCGCGAAGGCTGGCAAATGCGGTGCGCGAGTTCGCGAAGGTGTTGACGCGAATGCCGAACCACGCCACGCCGTAGCTGCCCGCGATGCCCAGCAGGCTGAACGCCAGAATGATCGCGACGCGCGATGGCGCGAAGCTGAGGAGATAGCCGAAGTAGAGCACGATCACGAGGCCGATGAAGACCTCGAGCAGAAGAATGAATTTCCCCTGTGTCGTCAGGTACGTCTTGCACGTCTCGTAGATCAGCTCCGAGACTTCCAGCATCGACTTGTGCACCGGAAGCGCCTTGAGCTTCGCGTAGATCACGACGCCGAACAGCAGCCCGATGGCGCAGATCACGAGTCCGCCCAGCAGCAGCTTGTCGCCGGGAATTCCGTTCAGGAATGTCACCTGCGAGAGATCGGGTACCTTCAGATTCGCCTCGCCGCCGGCGGTTTCCTGCGCGAACAGCCGCAGCGCGGAGAGCGGAACGGCGATCAGGGCAAGCAGCATCGCCGGCCAGCGCGAGAGAATGCGTCTGAACGAATGGTGCATAATGCTCATTAGTGAAATCTCCAGAGGGGTGCAGAAACCGCCGCGCCCGTGGCCGCGTGCGGGTAAATCACGGATCGAACGCGCTCGGCTGCGCGGTGGGGCATGTGCTACACAGCCTCCACTCGGCGCCAGAGCGCGTACACCGGAATGCCGATCAGCACGAGCACGAGGCCGAAGAAGGCCTGCGTGCGCGTCTGCGGCGCGATCAGGAGGATGATGGACACGGCGCCGGCCAGCAGAATATAGAGCGCCGGCAGCACGGGATATCCGATGGCGCGGTAGGGCCGCTCGATCTCGGGGTGTTTCCGTCGCAGGATGAACAACCCGATCGTGGTGAGCACGTAGAACAGCAGCGCCGCGAAGATCACATAGTCGAGCAGCTGACCATACGTGCCGGACAGACAGAGCAGTGACACCCACACGGATTGCACGATCAGCGCGAACGACGGAACCGCGTGTGCGTTGAGCGTGCCCGCGCGACGGAAGAAGAGTCGGTCGCGGGCCATCGCGAAGTACACGCGCGCCCCGGCGAGGATCAGCCCGTTGTTGCAGCCGAAGGTGGACACGAGAATCGCGATCGCCATGATCGTCGCGCCCACGGGTCCGAACATCTGCTCCGTCGCCGCAGTGCCGACGCGATCCTGCGTCGCGTGCGCGATGCCGCGCGCCAGCACCGTGGCGCCATCCGCGGCGCCGTGCAGCGGCAGCACCTGCAGATACGAGATGTTCGCGAGCACGTACAGGATGCTCACGAGTCCCGTGCCGAACACCAGCGCGAGCGGAAGATTCCTGCGCGGATTCTGCACCTCGGCCGCCGCGAACGTCACGTTGTTCCAGGCGTCGCTCGAGAAGAGCGAGCCGACCATCGCTGCACCCGCCGCGAGCACGAACGCCCCGGTGAGCGACGGGCCAGCCGCGAACGCAGCTCCGAAGTTCGCGGAGACCGCGAGATTATTGCGGCCGATCGTGAAGCCGAGGATGATCAGAATCGCAAGCGCGCCCGTTTTCACGACGGTGAGCGTCGTCTGCACGAGCTTCCCTTCGCGGACGCCGCGCAGATTCACCCACGTGAGCAGCCATACCGTGACCAATCCTGCGAGACGCTGCGGTGTGAGCCCGAGCTGGATCGACGCCGCGGGATCGGTGCAGCCGAGCGCGCGAATGCACAGGTCGGCCTGCGGAAACCAGGAGTAGCGCTCGGGCGTGATCGCCGGCCAGAGAACGCCGAGGAAGCGTCCGAAGGCGACTGCGACCGCGGCGATCGTTCCCGTCTGGATCACAAGGAAAAGGGTCCACCCATAGAGGAAACCCATGAGAGGACCCATCGACTCGCGGAGGAAGACGTACTGCCCGCCAGCTCGGGGATACATCGCGGCGAGCTCCCCGTAGGCGAGCGCGCCGAGCAGAGTAATCAGCCCGGTGAGCCCCCACACGAGCAGGAGCCACAATGGCGAATCCACGGCGCGCGCGATGCTCGCAGAGACGATGAAGATGCCCGACCCGATCATGGAGCCGGCCACCAGCATTGTCGCATCCGTCAGGGTCATGGCCCGGACGAATTCGGTCGGAGACAGCGTACTTTCGCGCTCGATGGTCCCAGCGGTCATGTGCTTCCTCGATCGATGCGGATTGCGCGCAGGCAGGAACGCCGGAAAGGGCCAATGGGGGCCAGTTGCCGGCGGGCAGTAAATCGGGGGGAAAGTAACGGCCCAGTCAGCAGATGCGCTAGGTCGCTGAGCGAGCGAAATGAGAGCTACGTAAGGATGGTGATGTCGATTCCGGCGGCGACTGGAGTCCCATCCGCGCGATGCGCGGGGCGCCACTTCGTTTGCATGTAGCGATCGCGGAGCTTGCGATCGTAGCCGGAATTGCCGGTCTCGACGTCGACGCGAGCGACGCGTCCCTGTTCATCGATCTCGAAGTGCACGATGAACGTCTTTCCTTTGAGGCCGCCGGGAACGGGGAGCTCGGGAATGATCATGAGCTCCGCGGTGGGCGGAAAGATCGATCCCTCCCCTCCGCCATTCCCTGGTCCGACGCCCGATCCTCGCCCGGGACCGGTGCCGGTGCCCGTCCCTCCGCCCGTGCCGGGGCCGGCGCCGGGCCCGGCGGAGGTGCCAGCCCCATTCCCTGCACCGGGCAGGGCGTTCGTCGCGGTGCTCGGCGTGGAGTCGGGCTTCGTCTCAGGCGCCGCTGCGGTGGGAGGCGGCACCGGGGCCGGAGGCGGCGGGACGACGGGCTTGGGAGGCGGGATGGGCTTGGAAACCGGCACCGGAGGCACGAGCACGTTGGGCTTGGGCACGGGTGCTGGCGGCGGAGGCGGCGGAGGCGTCACCCGTAGATAGCGCAGATCCTCGTGCACGAAGGGGTTGCGCACGCCGCCTCTGCTCCCTCCGCCGCCCCCTCCCGCCGCGCCGGCGCCGCCCGCTCCGCGCGTCGCGTCCTCCGCGTTGTGCACGATGAGGAGCGGCACGATCATGAGCGCAAGCAACAGTGCGTGGAGCACGAGCGAGATCGCGCCCGCCCAGCGCGTGTCGCGGCGAGCGGGAACGCCTATGGGCGGACGATACGGGGGACGTGCAGCAGGCGGCTCGCTCGGAGCCTCGTACGGTGTCATGTGGATACTGACCTCGGGCTACCTCAAAAAATAACGCGACGGACGCACCGAGAGATGCGTCCGTCGCAGCTACTACGAGAGCGGTGCCGCCAAGGTTGCGGCGGCTACAGCTGCCTTACGGCTTGGGCGCGTCCTTCGGCGGAATTCCGATGACCTTCACGCCTGCCCCGCGCGCCTGGTCCATGCCGAAGATCACGTCCTGATACTTCACGGTCGGATCACCCTTCACGAAGATGATCTTGTCGGGACGCGGCTCGAAGATCTCCTTGAGCCGCGCGGCCAGCTTTTCCTTGGTGACGGCCTCGCTGTTGATCTTGTACGCGCCGCCAGGCAGCACCTGCAGCACGATCTGATTGGGGTCGACCGGCGTTGTGACCGGCTGCGGTGTCGGATCCGGAATCTGCAGATCGATCGCCTTCCGCATCATGGGCACCGCCATGATGAAGATGACCAGCAGCACCAGTAGCACGTCGATCATCGGCGTCACGTTGATGTCGTTCGACAGCCCCGTGTTCCCTCCACTCGTGATTGCCATGCGATTCTCCTATGGCTTCTTGCCGGGGCCAGTGTTGGGGAGATCCCCCGCCACAGTCGACTCGGTACCGGGCTGCTGATCCGAGATGGCGCCAACGACACGCACACCGTTATGCGCTGCAATGTCGATCGCGTCGAGCACCTTGGAGTAGTCCAGATTCCTGTCCGCCTTGACGTACAGAATCTTGTCCGAGGTGCGCGCATCGAAGATGCGCTTGAGCTGATCGGCCAGCGTCTCGTTCTTGATCGGCTTCTTGTTCAGATAGTACTGCCCGAAAGCATCGATGCCGAGCACCTGATCTTCGTTCTCCTCGGGATGCGACTTGAGATTGATGCCGCTGGGCGGCTGCGCCTGGAACCCTGCATTGATGAGCGGCGTCACGACCATGAAAATGATCAGCAGCACGAGCATGACGTCGATCATCGGCGTGACGTTGGGGGACGACGCGACAGCGCCGCTATTCCCCCCGCTTGACATGGCCATGAGCTACCTCCTCTGAATAGCCAGGGTCACGTCGAGATCGGGCCAGCGCCGCCCGTCGTGTTGAACTCACGGGTGAAGCGCGAGCGGCCGAACTCACCGGCGACGCCCTTGATGAGATAGTCGATCATTTCCTTCGAGGTGTAGGTCATCTCGACGGAAAGGTTGTCGATCTTGGTGGTGAAGTAGTTGTACGCCCACACCGCCGGAATCGCGACGAGCAGACCGAACGCCGTCGTGATCAGCGCCTCGGCGACACCAGCCGAGATCGCGCCCATTCCGCCAGCACCCGACTGCGCCATACCCGTGAACGCGTTCACGATTCCCATCGTCGTACCGAGCAGTCCGACGAACGGCGCCGTAGCACCGACCGTCGCGAGCACGGCGAGACCGCGCTTCAGCTCGGAGAGAATGATCATCATGTTGCGCTCGACCGCGCGCTCTGCCGAGTTGATGTCGGCGACCGTGACGGAGCCGTCCTGCAGCAGCGGCTTCACTTCGCCGAGCGCGCCACCGAGCACACGCGCGACGTGGGACTTCTTGTAGCTCTCGGCGAGACGGATCGCCTCGTTGAGGTTGTCTTCCTCGAGGAACTGTGAAAACTCGGGAGCGAACTTGCGCGTCTCGGCCTGCGCCTTACGCAGCGTCCACCACTTGCCGACCATCACGGTGAGCGAATAGACCGACATGATCGCCAGCGCGAGCACGATACCCTTCGCGAAGCCGCCCATCGATGAAAAGAGCGCAATCAACGAAATGCCCATTTGACCTTCTCCGAAAATGTTGAACGAGTTTTGGGACTGCGATTATCAACGAGTGGGTGCGACGAACTTGAGCGGCAGCTGCACGATCTGCTTCACCTTGTGGCCGCCGGCTTCCGCAGGATAGAACTTCCACTGCGGGAGCGTCGACTTGAGCGACGATGCGAACAGCTCGTTCGACGACGAGAGCACCTTGAACGTGCTCATGTCGGCCTTGCCGAGTGTATCCACGACGAACTGCGCGAGCACATCACCCTCGACGCGCGAATTCTC